>NZ_LAJX01000200.1 GCF_000963695.1 Methylocucumis oryzae | reverse complement strand
GCTAGGTTTTGGCAAAATGTAAGAAGTAGGTTTGTGAGTTGCTGATAGAAATTTAGCAGCAAGTATTCTGTTTTTTATCAACTTCCATAACAAGCAATAAATTTATTAAATATCATATAGATATAACAAGTTAGGTGCTAAAATCAACAGTATTGATGCCCGGGTTAGCCCCTCTATCGCGCCCTTGCATGCCGCCACCAATGCATGGTAAGGAAATCCAGTTTGTACCGCTACCGTACTAAACATGACCACTGATGCAACCTTGGCAGCCAGCAGATTTGCGTGGTAAGACTGTAAACAACGCACTGCGCCCAACAAATTAAGCTCAAAATCCTGCTTGAAATCGTCGAGTTTGATACTTGAAAAAGACTTTAGATTGATGCTGCCAGGGCAGTAAACTAGGCCATGTAAAGGCTCTTCGATGTGTGGCAAGGGATCCTTGAGTACATTGCATTCAAAATGTCGATAAACATGATCGGCCGGAGTGCGGCTGAGCGAAAATACTCGAATCTCTTCAGACTGTGCTAAGTCGGCAATAGCGGCACCAATGCCACTACTTGCACCAATTATTAAAATGTTACGCATTGCTGTCACCATTGAACTACCAACCATTGTTGCCGTTTTAGAAAAAGGTCGTAGCAATTACGATGAATAACCGATGCGCCATGTTTAGCTTGCTGACCTCGCTTGATCACAGACTTGCAACCTCAATGTGCTGCAAACTTTTTTATCCAAATCCCTCAACGCTTCTTGTAAAAATACGCCTGTAATGCATCAAAACCTGGATTAGCAATTACAGATCCAGACAATGCAAAAATAATTTATCGACCGCAGCTTTGACGCCTTGCAGCATGATATTGTTTAACACCCGCAAATCATTGCTTCCTGAAAAATTCGGCTCTAAACCAGCGAGAGGTAAAGTTTTAAACGCTATTTAGCAGATAACAACGCACTAACTTTCGAATCTAACTGCTCAGGTGTCACATTGCTGGGAAAGGCAGCCACGCTGGTACCGGTGCGATCAATCAAATACTTATGGAAATTCCAAGCCGGTGCCTCGCCGGTCGCTTCGAACAGCTTTTGGAAAAATCCGTTCGCTGCCGCGCCCTTTACCTGACTTTTTTCCATCATTGGAAAGGTAACGCCATAATTGATGTAACAAACATTAGCGGTTTTTTCAGCTTCCTCGAATTCTTGATTGAAGTCGTTAGACGGAAAACCGAGCACCACTAAACCGTTATCTTTGTATTTTTGGTAAAGCGCTTCTAGGCCCTTAAATTGAGGTGTGTAGCCGCAGTTACTGGCGGTGTTGACAACTAAAATGACTTTTCCTTGAAAAGCCTGACAAAAATCGATTTGCTCAGTGGAGCGTAACTTGGTCATTGTGTGGTTCAGCAATTCTGGGCAGGGCTTGGCTACCACCAGCGAGCCCGAGAAAGCCCATAAGCTAGCAATTAAAAACACAGTTTTCATCATTGTTACTCCTAAGTCTATTGTCCGAAGTATATCACTGCAGGGGAAAAGTCAATCTGAGGTACTCGCCTCGTTGGCCTACAGTTCGCAAATTATGGATTTGGTTGACTGGCCGCTTTAGAGAAGCAGGATTGGAGGTAAAGGGTCGTAACAGCTATTGCGGCCTTTGTGTCAAGATAGCGAACATTTTTACCAATATTGACGCCTTCTCGAAAGTCATAAAGCCTATCCTGACCTAAGGTTACCTTTCCAACTGCCAGATTAAATCATAGCCTGGCTGTGAGCTACGGCGCACTTACATCAAACTCGTTTAAAATCCTGTTAATGCACATGCCGAGCGTTACGATTTGCCATGTTAAGGCTAAACCGGCTTAATCGCACCAGCAAAGCCATTGGCAAAAGGCTCATGCCGCGCATCTTGATCGGTATGCAAATAACAAGACTTGGTGGCAATGCGGCTATGCTCTAAATTGTCAAGAATCATCGCAAGGAAGTATTGTCTTCAGCAGCTAACGAACCGTGGCTGTGGTGGATTCAACTCTGAAGTGCAATCAATCAAAAATAGTCGTATTTGGGGAAATAATCCAAACGATGACGGCTTTGTCACTTCATATGGCGTTAAAACACCTGATGAGTTTTGGGAAGTCGTTATTCGCTGTACTGGCCAAGACCAACGAGCAATTGCTTGTAGAGTTCCGAATTCGCAAGTAGCAATGATGGAAAATTTAGGCCACTATCTTGTTACGATTGACGCTATTGAAAAAGCGACTGGAGAAAAATCCCTGTTGCAGATTGCGCCAATCATGGTTAATGGCCAGTCTATGTGAAAGGGTAAATGAATACTTTCACAGCTTCTATCGCGAATCCGCGCTACTGACCAGATTCTACAGTATGCGACATGGAGAGTTTTTCTACTCGACATGCCAATTCAATTGCTCGCTTAACTGTATGATGTCTCATCGGTGATCACAGAATAGATGAAATATAGGTAACCAGAAGGGAGAGAAACTGAATTTTGTGATTTCCTCTAACCCATTACTACGTTCCAAAGTATTCTATTCCTTATTCATAGCTGCACGGTATAGCGGATAAAGTTAGGACTTACGCATTTAAAACAATAAACAATAACCATATTTAAACTATTGATTTTTAATACTAATACGCTGTCAATGCGTAAGTTCAAAAAGTTAGCCATCACCAGATTCGTCAGTTGATAGCGTTTTAATCACCTGATGAGCTTTGACTGCCTCGTATTCGCTCAATCGAGTTCCGTCCGACAGGCGCCATTCGCTTGGGCCGCTAATTGAATAGCCCACGATGAACCCAGCGGCTTGACTTGAACTGTTGAAAAGTTGATCCTTCAATAACCGAAGCCTTGAGCCATCGTCGACAAGGGTACCTGAAGCAATGAGCTTGTCGCGAAGCACGCGATTGCTAGCAGACAAGCTTGTGTGAGTAGTTCGATTGACTTCTGAACCAGAGAGCACAACAAAGCCCTCGTCAGTCCGTACAGCCTGGGTCGCAAGATCATTTACGCGAAGGGAAAATATCGGAGAGTTAGCGACGTAAGACGGTTGAATGGAAGTGTCCTCGACTTCTAATTCTAACATGTTAGGCGATTCGTTTTGGATTGAACGAGGCGGGGTGACATACGGATCTAGGACTCTGTGGCCGAGGACGCCAAGAAGGGTCCGTGCATGCTCGATGAACTCCTCCATTGCATCTCGATCCGGACGAGGAAGCACTGGAAGCTGTGGTTGCGTCGCATTGAGCACTCGGTAGCGGTTTGCTGCAACGGCTAGCTGGCAGAAGCGAGCCTCTAAGTACCGAACATGAGCCTTTGTTAGATTCTCATCCTTACTGGTAAATGCGATAAGGTCCGACCAAAACTCTTTTTCGCTAGAGTGTGTGACCAACCGTTCGATTACGGATTCTGATTCGCCAATGTAGACGGCAGCATCGGATGTCTCTTCGGTCACACCGAAGAGCAAGTATACGCCTGGTCGCTTAAGTTCACTCCACTTGCGGAGATCCTCGAATCGCGTCCTCGGACAAGCCAGGGCTTGCCCGGTCCAGTTTGTGATCTCAGCATGTCTAACGCCTGTTACGGACCCGTCTGCAAGGTAGATTCGAATCTGTTTTCCCATGGTGTACTCAATGCTGTGAAGTGACGGCTAACGCTGCATTCAGCGGCTTGTCCGCATGCAATGCATTGCTATGCATTTTCATCAGAGTCACCCTCATCATCTCTGCTCTTGATTAGTTGCTCTTGATGTATCCATTTGTCTATATAGTGATCAAATGGCTCTCTTACATAACGCAAAAATCCCATAGTTGGCCTCATATCACTCAAAGCATCCACGATGATTTCTCTCGTATCTTCGCCAAGCTCCATAAAGGCCTCCCATTCCAATGAAAGGCTATGAAAAAAATCCGGTGATGTTCTCAGTTCGAAAAACGTTCTATCTGCTTTGATCAAGAACATTCTTCTACTAGGCCCGAAATTTCTTCTCTGATATGACAGCTCCTCAGGGAGTTCGCTCGTATCCATCATTTTGTCGATTTCTGCATATCGCAATAGGTCATTCCAAGAGTGACGATCTCTAATTAAGAAATTGTGATCCCTAAGCCCAAGTGAGCGCACAAAGTCAATAAGCCTTCTAAATCGCACAACTCCCCTGGCAACGTCGCGTTCATTCTTGGTTCCTATAGAGGTGAGAATTGCAGTTTTTAGGTCTTCAAATTGCTCAGTTAGGCTATCAATGCGTTTTGCTTCAAACGCCCTGTTTCTCTGTTCTTTTATCAATTTCTGGAATAGAGCTGACCATTGTTTTCTGAGAGCATCCTCTATGTCTTGAAATTTAGAGAAAGTAAATACGCTGTTCCCTCGGGCTCTGTATCGCAGAAAATTAATAAACTCAAATATAAAGGAAGCGGTTTCTGGCTTTTCAATAGAAGGGAATGAAATTTCGCTAATTATCGGTTTATCTTTATTCTTCTCATACAATGAGTGGTCATGCCATACGGCTGAATCAACAAAAGTGAACACTGGGATGCCCGATTCAACAGCTTTCAAAATTTCAAGCTGTGTAACAGAAAGATTATCCTGCTTCTTTAAGCTCTCAATGCTTTTGCTTTCCTTTTTCAGACTATCAAAGTCAAGCTTTGCCAAAGCCTCTGGAACAGTTTTTCCACCAAATCTAGAGCCAACTATCAATACAACCACATCGGCAGAAGCCACTTCGTCAACACAGCTAGTATGGGTATGAATTCGTGGGTCATATAGCAAATCACTGTAATCACTCATTAATGGCTCATGACCCAGACCTTGAATGAATATCCGCAATTGCGAGCGAATGACCGACAGATCATAACAAGTAGATGAAACGAAAACTCTCAATCCTGACCATAGAGAGGGAACTCCTCTAGGATGCATAACTAGTAAATAGATGGTTTTGATATATCAACTGAAAAATACTCTTTGAAGTGATAATTTATTGATCTGCATATTAGTGTTCCTTCTGTATTTCGTCGCTGTTGAAAAATTATGACTGGTAAGCAACTACTCATAAATTATTTAACACTCTTATGCCTATAAGCCGCTAAAAACAAGACATACCTGTTAAAAGACTATTCCTCAGTTGCTTAATGAGCCAATTGGCGACATTGAATCACATTAAGCGATAGACGGCAATGGGTCGATTAACAGCCATTGCGGCCTTTAATGTGTTGGCTTTGCTAGGCCCGTCATTTGCCTTATTCCTTACTCTATAGTAAGGAATAATGTTAGTCGATAGGTCACTTTTGAGTCAAGACAGCGGACATTTTTACCAATATTGACGCCTTCTCGAAAGTCATAAAGCCCATTGCCTCATAGGGTTACCTTTCCAACTGCCAGATTAAATCATAGCCAGGTTGTTAGTTATGGGCTACGGCGCACTTACACCAAACTCGTTTAAAATCCGATTTATGCACAAGTCGAGTGTTGCGATTAGCTCTGTTAAGGCTATACCGGCTTAATCGTACCAGCAAAACCATTGGCAAACGCCTCATGCCGTGCATCTTGGTCGGTATGCAAATAACAAGACGTAGTGGCAATGCTGCTATGCCCTAAATTGTCACGAATCATTGCTAACGGAATATTGCGTTCAGCCGCTGCCGAACCGTGGCTGTGTCTAAGCCAGTGGGCGCTGGCTTGGTCTAGTTTTTGTGCGACATCGGGGTGCGTATCGGCAAGTACTTCGGCTACATAAGCAAAACATTCTTTCAAGGCTTTATGAATCGCTAACGGGGTTAACGGCTGTTTATCTGAACCGCGTAAGGGTGGGATGAGCGGATATTCTAAGCCTAAGCGATGAATAGAACGGCCGGTGAGTTTTAGGTAGGTTTCGACCAGCAATAAATACGTGGTTAGGGGAATGGGGACTTGCCGTTGTTTTTGACCTTTGCCGATGACGGTTAACCAGTGTTGGGTTTGGCCTTGTCGTTGTACCGTGTATAAGTCAGTCAGTTTGGCATTGGCTAATTCATGCAGGCGTAAGCCCAGGTTAAAACCTAAGTGCAGTAATAACTGATTCCTTAACCATTTAGTTCGGGTATTCTCATCGGCGCTGATAATTTTTTGCTCGACCACTTGGCAAATTAACTGCCAATGTGCCTCATTAAAACGCCCGATTGACATCTAACGGGCGTTGACCAGCGGGCGTTTTTTAATTTCGGTAACGCGCTAATCGGGTTATGCAATAAATAATGCTGGCTGACCAAAAAGCTCATTAAATTATTTAACACAGTTTCAGCATAGCGACGACTACGCGGCGACAGCGGGCCAGTAAACGGCTTCCAACTGCTCTTAGGTTTTGCTTGTGCGACACCTATCCAAAGCTCGCGTGGCTGAGGATCGGCAAGAAAACTGCGGTACTCACTCATGTCCGCGACATTAAGCGACGATACCGGTTTTTGTTTCACCACCACCGCCCAAAGCAACAAGCGCTCGGCTTCGCGGCGATAACTGCGCACGGTATGGCTGTTCGGGTCGTAACGCCCTAGCCAAACCTGAATGGCTTGATAATCATCTTCAGCCGCAATAAACGGTATTACTGGCGAGCGATTGGTGCCGTTACGACCATCTAAGTGCTGCGCTAACACGATATGCTCTAAAGGCATAATAACGCTTTCATAGCCTACCGGTGGCGCAGCAGGTTTAATCTTAAGCTCAGGAAACACCTGTAATAACTGGGCTTCAAGCGCGTGTGCCGTGGTTGAGCCTAAACCGGCTATGTTTTGCCACCAAGGCGAGGGCGTCTTTTGGACAAAGGCAAGCCAATCCGCGACCGTTGTGAGCTTAATCGGCGTTAATTTTTCTAGCTCATCATCGCCTAGCCAATACGATAAAGGCTGGTTTAAAGCTGGGATCACATCCTCTGCCTGTTGTAACGCATCAATACGCGATAAGATTAAAGTCAACTGACTCGCTGGCGACGGGCGGTCTAACCAGTTATCGCCCCATTCCTTATGCAAGCGGCGGGCTTTTAACCTTAACCGGGTGCGCACAGCGCTGAGTAAAGGAGCCGGTGTTTCGTCGCCACAATAATCGCTGAGCGCGGCTAACGGGACGCCATGCAACCAGCCGCGTAGTAAGGCAAGTTCGTCACGGGTGAGTAAAGGTGAGGGGGTCATGGCTGCGTGGGAGAGAGGTAATAGCAAATCGTTGCGGGTATGGTTATTGATGCGTTGGGAGCTGTCAACAGAAAAACTTTAGCCGTTACCAAATCTATATTGGCTTTTACAATAATCTGCTCTGCGGCTAAACAAGCTGTATAGTAATATGCGGCCAATAGTTGTTTAACCATGTGTCCGAAAACGTGTTGACACATCAGGCGAATATGGTCGAAAAATCAGGATTACTGGAGCAATTCGGAACGCTGCGTACTGAATTGGCTATTTTGTTACTTACATTCACCTTGCCTGAGGTTCTATTCGCATATGTTTTTTAATATGGAATTGGGCTTACCATCAAAGGATGAGCAAGATGAGAGTCGCCCACATCGAAACCCAATCCGTCAAAATAAACCAAGCTATTACTATCCAGCAGCAACAAATCGATAAACTCAAGGAATACAAAGCCAAGTTAATCAACAGCGCCGTCACCGACAAAATTTTTGGTTAATTACAAATTATGAATTATGAATTATTTGATAAAGCTGATGCCTTGCTGAGCCAATTTGCAGCAATACCGCGACTGGGATAGCCGCAGCGTGGACAAGGCTACAGACATCGAATACACCTATGACAGCAACCGCATCGAAGGCAATACGCTGACTTTGCGCGAAACCGATCTGGTGATTAGCAAGGGACTGACGATAGGCGGCAAGCCGCTGGTCGAACATTTGGAGGCGATCAACCATTATGAAGCAGTTGAACTGATTCGCGACATGGCCAACCAAGATGCCCAGTTCAATCGCAACGACTTGTTGACCTTGCACGCCTTGGTTTTGCGCGGTATCGATAAACACTATGCCGGTCGGTTTCGGGATATTCCGGTGATGATCAGCGGCAGTCGGCATATCCCGCCGCAACCCTGGTTATTGGAAGATCAGATGACCAGGTATTTTGAGTTCTATACACAAAACCGGCAAAGCCTGCATCCAATTTTATTGCTGCCGAATTGCATGAGCGATTGGTGACTATTCACCCGTTTGTGGATGGCAATGGCCGCACAGCCCGTTTGGTGATGAATCTTGTTTTACTGCAACACAGCTACCCCATAGCCATCATTCATGGTGACACCGAATCCCGGCTGGCGTATTACGATGCCTTGGAGCAATGTAACTTGACTCAGGATAAACAGACTTTTTATGATTTGATTGCCGAGAAAGTCATCGAAGCCTTGCAGCGCCGGTTATCATTAATTAGTAATTAATGAGAAATTTTTTAAAAGAAAAAAGCTTCGCTTTTGCCGTTCGGATAGTGAAGCTCTATAACTACACCTTTGCAAGGAAAAAGGTGAATATGTCATGTCGAAACAATTGTTACGTTCCGGCACAGCGATTGGAGCGCTTAGATAAATTGATTAAAAAATACGGCCTGCTGCATTTGCTGAAAAAGGGGTTAAGCGTCGATGATGCCAGTTTGAACTTGCTGTATCCGGCACCACTGGTCAGCAGCTCGGAAAAAAAAAAGTGAAGCAAAAAAAAWTTTTGCCGCCAGCATTTTCAGCAGCACTCGCCAGGTGCGTTATTTCTTGAGCAACACCCTGGAATAAATAGATTTTGTGTTGTTCATCAATAGCTTGCCGTTTGCCACGTTTATTTAAACTTGATGTTGAGGCATATTTATTAAAGCCGATATTCTTCTAAAGGATCGAGGTTGGCGTCGCCTAACCAAAGCCCACCCATTGAAGTTTCGTCGCCTAATGCCCAGGCGATAACATCCAGCGGCTCCTCACCCGCCGCCAATTTCTTGTCATGTTCGTGCAATAATCCCAATATACCATCTAGCTTTTCGCCGGCTTTTAAGCGGCGAGCATTGGTAATGATAGCCTGTACACGGTCAAGCCTATTTTCTAGCAGCGCAATTTTCTGCTGTTGGGCGCGCAATATCTCTACCAGAAACCCTTGGAAACGCGCCGAATCCAGCCACCGCTCTCGTAACGCGCTTAAGACTGGGCTAATTGCACTAGCTGAAAGTTCACCCTTGTGGACTTGAAAATCGACGAAGACTCCCTGGGCCAGGACGATAAATACCGTTCGTTTGCGTACACATTCCGCTTCTATTCGATAAACCAGTTTGCCCGTGTCATCTAGGCATAGGTGATCAAAATAAACCCTGATCCCAGGTAAACTGCCAGAGACCCAATCGCCCAAACGGTAATGGTTTAGTATGCAGTCGAAGCGTTTGCTTTGTAGTTCCTGCTCGTGGCCATCCACTTCTATATAAAACGAATCAAACATACCCATGTCGCGGCTCTCCTCTCAATTGTCTGAAATTATAATGTACAGATTGATAGTTTTTGGTAACCGTTCAATCTAGCCACGTTGTTTTCTAAAAGACATTCTGATCCTTAACTGTCTCGGAATTTGCCGTTGCAAAAGGCAGCAACTCATCGATACGACTGTTGGGCCAAGTCGGTAATTTTTCCAAAGTATCCTTGAGCCATTCGGTAGGGTTTAAGCCATTGAGTTTAGCCGTCCCTAATAAGG
>NZ_LAJX01000020.1 GCF_000963695.1 Methylocucumis oryzae | reverse complement strand
GCTAGCGTCTTGCTCAGAATCCGATGCGATGCGCATGGCCAGCTTGGCTAAAGATAAAGCCGTCATTTTTCAAGTCACAACCCCCGTCGATGTTACCGATACCGTCATTACCGCGATGACGAATGCATTTTTTAGCCCTAAACAACTGACGCCGGGGGCGCAGTTCTTAGCTGATGCCGTGGAAACCTTATTAAATCAAGATTATCCACGTCGGCCTATGTCTTGGGTTAATCACTTACTATTTTTCATTATTGCGCTTGCCACGGTTGCTACTGCCGCTTGGCTAAGGCCTGCTAAGCTATGGGTGTTTGGGCTAGGTCTGTTCCTGGTATTAGTAGGGCTTTGCTGGCTGAATCCTATTGTGCAACTTTGGCCGGTAACAGCAGGATTTGCGGTGTTTTTGTCCGCTACGCTTGAAGTGGTTACGATGCGTTTTGTCATTGGCTTACGGCAAGGCCAGTTGTTAACTCGATATATGCCACAGCAAATTTATCATTTGTTGATTGCGATGAAACCTAATCAGATGTCACCGAACACTTGCCAACAAGTCGTTGTATTAATGAGTGATTTAGAGGGTTACACGAATATTACTGGAATTTTGCGTGACCCAGAAAGCTTGTTTAATTTAATGAATGATTATTTAAATGAAACATCGTTAATTTTGGATAGCAAATATAACGGTTGGTTAGAGAGCTATGTGGGCGATATGGTGTGTTATTACTGGCCGGTTAGTGAACACAGTGCGCAACACACTTATAAAAATGCTTTAATGGCCGCGTTAGAGTTATCGGCATTGCAACAGCAGTTTTTTGCAACGGTATCAGAACGTTACACTAAACAATTTAACGCAGAGGTATTACAGCAAATTGCCCAAACAATTGATGCCGGGATTGCGGTTAATGCGGGTATGGCGGCTATGGGAGATTTAGGACCGAATAAAGGCGTGCGTAAATTTGGCATTTTAGGCGACCCGATTAATTTGGTGTCGAGAATGGAAGCGTTAACTCGGTTATTCAATACCGAAATTATTATTCCGCAAACGCTTGCCGATATTGCCGTTACGGTAGGTATTGCTGTTCGGCGGTTAGGTTTAATTTGCGTTAAAGGTCGAAATCAACCGACTATGCTGTACGCCATGGGTAAACATGATGACCCGCGTTTTTAACCCACAAACAGTAGCAGCCTGGGAAGTTTTGGTTAAGCGCTGTTGAGCGAAAACAAACGCCTATTACGGTCTGTCCTATTATTTATGCGCTAGATTACCAAACGTTGCACAATTGGTTAAAGCAGGATTTACTCGACGATAAAGGCGTTTGGTGGTTGCGTGAAAAATAGTGGGTAGTTGCTGATTCAAGTCATAAGCGCAACGCCTTCGGCAATTGTTTAGTGTCCTAAGTTTTTTGCCACACCGATAATAGCCGTCACAATCGCTGTGTCATCGGGAGCCGAAACGATAGGTTAATTTTTAACTAGCCTAATAAATCGGTTGTATCTACTGACTTTACCTACTCTTACTTTTTTCTAGCCGTTACTAACACATAGTCTAAATGCTCGCTCATCAGTTGGTATGACTTAATCGTTTCATTGATAATGTCTGCACCGACTGTGTTTAAGATAAGTTGTTCATGATCTGCAATAGTGCTTTTTATCGTGGGAACCAAATGCGGCATGACATATTCGGAAATATTGTCGAGTTCAATGAGTTCAAAACCGCAGGCGTTTAATAACTTGGGATAGTCGTGTGCGGCAATGAAGTCGGCATGTATATTGTCTTTTGCGTAAACTAAAAAGTCCTCGGTGACGGTTGGCAATAAGGTAAGGTCGGCGATGATTAAATAAGCGTCGCTTTTTAACATGCGTTGTGCGGCTAATAACGCAGGTTGATGCCCCATGTGAAAAATCGATTCGAAAAACCAGCCGCCATCGAAGCTTTCGGCAGGGAAGGGCGTGGCTAAAACGTCACCGACGATAAAACGGGTTTTGTCGGCTACACCGGCTGATTTTGCACGTTTTAATGCATCTTGTTGTTGAAATTCGCTTAAGGTAACGCCTTCTACAAAACAGTGTTTGGTTTTGGCGAGTGCAATAGCAGGTTCACCGCAGCCGCAGCCTAAATCGCAGAAGCGTTGCCCAGGTTGAATACGCGTTTTGCCAACCATGATGTCGGTAAATTTTGCTGCTGCTTGGGCATACGTTGTGTCAGCGGGCTCAGTGTCCCAGTAACCTAGGTGCATGTGTCCGTTAAATATTACAGAGCCTAATTGTCCTTCGGGTGAGTCATAGCGTTTTGCGACAGAATGGCTGCGTTGCATTGTTTGTCCTATTAGTGATGAGGTTGATTTATTAACTAGGGTTACCAACTTAAGACGAAGAGCAGCGTCATCTCGGCTCGGCAACTGCTCCTGCGTTGCTCTAATACATGACATCCTTGGCATTAATGGGTTGCCGAGAACACAAGGATGTGCTTGAAACTTTACCATCCATGGCACTGGATTCCGGCAATCCATGCCGGAATGACGATTTAACACCATTTAACACTATTGACTATAGTTAAATCTGTCCCGCTTTAAGTGGGTAGCCTTAAACAGGTAGCCAGAGGTCTGCTAATTGTAGGCTTATGTCAGCAAATGGCGGCGCGTTTATAACATCGTCGTTTTGCCAAGTATGCTCTAGTAGCCAGTGTTGGTTTTGTCGTTGGTAGACTTCTAAGGTATGTAAACTAGGGTCGATTAACCACAGCCAGGATACGGCTTGCTCGGCGTAAATAGGCATTTTAACCGCACGATCGATACGCGCCGTCCCCGGAGATAATATTTCACAAATCCAATCGGGCGCACTGTCAAAATAGGCTGAATCGGGAAATTTCGGCATACGCTCACGGCGCCAGCCTGCTAAGTCGGGTACTAAAACATGCTTGGCTAAATGTAGTTCGGGTTCAAATAAAATCCACCAACCTCCAGGGCCGTTACGGCCTAAGTCATAAGCGGTAGTAAGTTCACCGCTTAAAATAGAGGACGTTCTAGCATGTTTAGACGCAGGTCTAGGCTGAGTAATTAACTGACCGTGAATGATTTCACCAATAATGTGCTCAGGCAAGTCAAATAAGTCTTGATAACAGGCGAGGCGCTGTGCGGGTTGGTTCATAGCAAGCTCCGGTTATAGCGAGTGTTGGTAAAGTCGCCACTTTATGTCAATTAAGCTCGGATGCCAAGCTTTTAGCATTAAACACAGAGTCCTTAATTATCATGATGTTAATGTGATAATAGCTGAGCAGACATAGGAAAACTTTAAAAAAGTATGGTTTTTTTATGGTTAATCGCCTATAACCTCATCATCTCTGACTATTGTTAACCTTGAGACGATGAATACACAATCTGAAGCTGTTATTAACTATCACAACCGTACTAAACATCATTTAGAGCGTTACGCTAAAGGCCCTGAAACGATAGATTGGGATGACCAACCCGACCCGTTTCGGCGCTTTGCTGATTGTGATTTAGTGTCGTTGCCACTGCCTGGTGCTGAGGTTTCGCCATTGTATGCGGAACTGACTACGCCTGATTTAATTCCTGCCCAACCGGTGAGCCATGCGTCTTTGGGGCTGCTGTTGGAATTATCATTGGGTTTGTCGGCTTGGAAGCAGTTTGGTCCTAGCCGTTGGGCCTTGCGGTGCAATCCCTCTAGCGGTAATTTGCATCCTACCGAAGCGTATTTGATTAGTACCCATACGGAGTTAATGAAACCGGGTGTTTATCATTATGTTAGCCATGACCATCAGTTAGAGCGGCGTTGTGAGTTTACTGAGTCGTTGGCTAATGCAGAACTTTTTTATTGGCTTATCGTCGATTCATTGGCGTGAGGCGTGGAAGTATGGTGAGCGTGCATTTCGCTATTGCCAGCATGATTTAGGTCATGCCTTAGCGTGTTTACGTTATGCTGCCGCGACGCTGGGTTGGTCAATAGAGCTGTGTACTGAAGTAGGTGATGATGAATTGGCGATAATATTAGGCTTAAATCGTAGCCAAGATTTTGTTGCATTAGAGCATGAAGCACCGGATGTGTTGTGTCGTGTGCGAACTCAGCCTGACGCTAAGCCGTTAGATTACCATGCGCTAGTGTCATTAGCGCATACGGGTCATTGGCAAGGCAAGGCGTACAGTTTGCGCGCTTATCATTTTTATAAATGGCCGGTTATCGATGAAGTTGCTCATGCGGCAAAAAAATGGTCGGCTCCAGAATCAACGCATACCTTTATGCCTATGGCCATGTTGCCATCCAGTTGCCAGAAATCGGCGGCGGAAATTATCCGTACCCGACGTAGTGCTCAGCATTTTAATAAGCAAGTCAGTCCTATGCGCCAGGATAGCTTTTTTCGTATATTGAGCGCGGTGCTGCCTTCAGCAGCTGTGCCGTTTGATAGTTGGCCTTGGTCGCCGCGTGTGAACTTGTTGTTGTTTGTTCATAACGTCGAAGGGGTTGACGCTGGGCTATATGCATTAGTTCGGCAGCCACAACATCTGACTGAGTTAAAAGCGGCGATGTTGACCGATTTTAGCTGGCAATGTTGTCATGCTGAGTTGCCGTTTTATCAGTTGATTGCAGGTGATTTTCGCATGTTGGCTAAAAAGCTAAGTTGTCATCAAGCGATTGCTAGCGATAGTGCATTTAGTTTGGCGATGGTGGCTGAGTTTGCTGATGTGGTCGCCGAGCAGGCTTGGGCGTACCGGCGGCTGTATTGGGAATGCGGCATGATAGGGCAAGTGTTATATTTAGAAGCCGAAGCCGAAGAATGGCGCGGTACCGGCATAGGCTGTTATTTTGACGATGCCGTACATCAAATCTTGGGCTTAACCGATAATCGCTTTCAGAGTTTATATCATTTTACTGTCGGTATACCGTTAGAAGACCAGCGTTTACAAACCTTACCGGCCTATGCGCATTTATCTTAAGGCCTTATGGCGCTAGTTTTTTTAGCGCCAATTTGGCTTCGTTTTGCATTTGTGTATCCGAGAAAACTTGTTCGGGCCTAATCGGTGCGTTAATCGCTTTTTTTAGATAGGACAACGCTTGTTCGGCTTGATCTTGGTCGGCTAAAAAGTTGCCATAATAATAATTGGTTTCTAAACCTTCAGGATTTATCGATAGTGCTTTTTTCAGATAGCTTTCGGCGGCATCGTCATCGCCAAACGCGATAGGACTGGGGGGGCTTCATGATATAAAACGCCTAACACCACATAAGCTGAGCCATTAAAGGCGCTAGGGTCAAGCGCAATGGCTTGATTGAGCAACTCTTTGACGTGAAAGATGGCTTGTAAAGCCGATACCGGGTCTTGGTGGTCGGCTAAGCTGGCTTTGACAACGGCTTGCCAAAACAATAGCCCAGCGGTATTAGGATATTGTTTAGCCAATATTTCAGTTTTGGTGAGTAAGCGCTGATACGCCGTTGCTTTTTGTTCCGATGGCAAACGGTAGTGAATGTCAGCCCATTCGGTTTCGATTTGATTGAATGTGTTATCAAGCGTATCAGCGTGACTATGTATTGAGAATATTAATAACAATACGGCTAAAATTCTCATCGTATACCTCCTAAGCCATTGCTAAGTTTATTATGTGTGTTGCCAGTTGCAATAAGGGTTCTGGGCTAGCGCGTTGTTGTAATAGCGTACATCATCGGTGACTTCCTGGCCTAACCACGCTGGCTTGGTAAACGCTACGCCTATTTCTGGTAATTCAATTTCAGCGACGCATAAGCCTTGATTGACGCCTTCAAACTCATCGATTTCCCATTGAAAACCATCGATATTGACAAAATGCCTTGTTTTTTCAATAAGAGGTTTTAAGCATAAATTATCTAGCATTTCGTTGGCATCGGTTAACGGTATCGGGTATTCATATTCATGCCTGCAAGTACCTATGGTTGCGCTTTTGATATTTAACCAGGCGTGCTCGGCGCTGACTCTGACACGAATAGAGCTAGTGACGGCTGAGCTTAAATAACCTTGCCGGTAGCGTACTGAATGACTGACGTGTTGACGCCAACTGTCGTTTGCGAGTAAAAATTTGTGTTCTATTTCTAAGGCCATAGGAAAGTGTTAGTTAAATTTCATGCGTTTTGAAGACAGTTTGTTAACAGAATAGCGCGAAGCCTGGCTTTATTTAATTGTTCAGCGGTGCTAAAGTTATACTCTATTAAATCACTAGGTATTTACACTATAGGGTTTATTAATCAAATTATCAATTTCTTGAGGAGTAATAATGGCTTTTGAACTTCCAGCTTTACCTTATGCTAAAAATAGATTAGTTCCACATATTTCAGAAGAAACGTTAGAATACCATTACGGTAAGCACCACCAAACGTATGTGACTAATTTAAATAATTTAGTCCCTGGCACAGAATTTGAGGGCATGTCGTTAGAAGAAATCATTATGAAATCATCTGGCGGGATTTTCAATAATGCCGCTCAAGTATGGAATCATACGTTTTATTGGAACTGCTTAGCGCCAAATGCCGGTGGTCAGCCCAGTGGCGCATTAGCGGATGCTATTAATGCAACTTTTGGCTCGTTTGAGAAATTTAAAGAAGACTTTACTAAATGCGCGGTAACAACATTTGGTTCTGGTTGGGCGTGGTTAGTGCAAAATGCTGATGGTTCGTTAGCATTAGTCAGCACTAGCAATGCCGGTTGCCCATTAACGGCGGGTCAAAAACCTATTTTGACCTGCGATGTTTGGGAACATGCTTATTACATTGATTTCCGTAATGCAAGACCTGCGTATTTGGAAGCCTTTTGGGCTTTAGTGAACTGGGAATTTGCTGAAGCTAATTTCACAGCGTAGTTTCCGGTTTTGCCTGCAAGCCTTCTGCATATTGATGCAGAAGGCTTTTTTATATTTAGTAGTAAATCGTAATCCAGCGCCCATTATCCCAGCGCCAACGATATAAGTTTTGGTTATACCAATATTCTTGTACTACGGTGCGCCATTTTTTATAGTAATCATAATCTTCTTGATTGGCTTGGCGTGCTGCGGTGGCTTCTTGTAATAGTCTTGCGCCTTCTTTATCGCCACGGCTAGCGGTAATTGACAGCCAACGCTCGGCTTCGCCTGGGTCTGCACCCATTTCGGCTAAACCGGTTAAATATAACCGTCCTAAGGCTTTTTGGGCTTCTAAGTAGCCGTGCTCTGCCGAGTCACGCATCCACTTAATGGCTTTATAACTATCTTGCCTCACGCCATCGCCTCTGAAATAACGCAAGCCTAAATCGTAAGCAGCGGCAGGATTGTTGGCTGCCATGTCTTCTAAGGCTTTTATTTTGGCTTTTTCTGCTGGTGGAACAGTACTTTCTGGGTTAAACGAGCTGTAATCTTTCGGTCTATCGGCACAACCATTTTCATCGCAAATTCTAATCGTATCAGATTGAGGTTCTATTTTTTTTTCTGCACAGGCTATAATTGCCAGCAGTGCGACTGATACGACGAACTTATAAACCATTATTCGTGTTAATTTCATACATTAGCCCTCGGTGTTTTTGATGGTTTTATTGTATTATCGCCTGGTTTTGATTGTCTGCCACTTTAATTTTAAAAGAGTTTCACTTTCGGGGGAATAATATGACAAAAACAATAATTAGCTTTTCATCAGCACTATTAGCTGCTGCACTGTTAAGTGCGTGCGCGCCGCAACAATCGACGGTGCAAATGGGGGCGGGTAATAACTTAGTATCGGGTTCTGCCGGTGGTTCGGCTAGCGTAGACGCCAATAAATCTTTGATTCGTTGTGCTAAACCATTAGGCACGTTAGCGGTTGATGATGGGCGCTATCAAGGCACGCAAGGTGTAACCACGGTTGACCCATTACTGCGCTTAGCAGTACAACAATCAAATTGCTTTGTGATTACCGGTATTGGCAACAGAAGAACATCGGATTTGTTAGATCGTATTACTAGGGAACAAAGAGAGTCAGGCGAATACCGCGCCAATTCTAAACAGCATAAAGGTCAACGTGTTGCGGCCGATTATTTACTAGACCCGCAAGTAGTTGTTGGTAATGAAACCACGGCAGGTGATAGCATGAGCGCTGGCGGTGGTCTATTAGGCGCGATTGGCACGGCAGCGGGTGGTCCTTTAGTCGGAGCGTTAGCGGGTGCGGTATCGAAAGCATCTGAAACTAAAACAACAATAGTAGCGTTAACGTTGACAGATATTCGCACTACCGTGCAAATTGGTATTTCTGAAGGTAGCTCGACCACGACGAACTTAGGCAGCTCCTTTGGTGGTTGGGGTGGTTTGTTAGGCGTAGGTGGCGCTGGCGCTATGGGCGCTGGCATGGGTAGTTTCACCCGCACACCTGAAGGTCAATCGATAGCCGCAGCGTTCTTCGATGCCTATAACGGTATGGTGCAATCGTTAAAAAATTATAAAGCACAGGAAGTTGAAGGCGGCTTAGGCGCTGGTGGTACCTTAAAAGTGGGCGATTAATTAGCCTGTCGGATTTTCAAGTATGGTAGGTCGGGTTAGCCTGTAGCGATAGCGGAAGGCGTAACCCGACTGCTTTCTTGCAATTAGCAAGCAGATTTCACCTCGCTAATACAACGCCCTTGGCTTAGCCGTGTTTCTAATAATTGCCCAATTCTAAGCTGCTCAGTCGAGTGTAGCAGTTCGCCAGTATCGGCTAGCGATGTTAATGAATATCCCCGGCTGAGCGTGGCGAGTGGACTGACCGCATGTAACGTTGCAGCGGCTTGGGTTAAGCGCTTGTCGTAGTCTTGTAAGCGTTGCATCACGGTATTAGCAAGCTTTATTTGCAGTAATGCAAAATGCTGTATTTGTTGTTGAATAATCACACTAGGGGCGTGTTGATTAAGTTTGGCTTGTTGGGTAGCGAGTTTGGCACGGCGAGTTTGCAAACGCGAGTGCATGACATGGTTAAGCCTTAACTCTAACTCGTCTATACGTTGCATGTTACGTGCTAGTTTTTGCCCAGGATGTTGAGGTGCGAGCCTTTTATGTAAGTGATGTATATGTTCGTGATAGCGATATAAACGCTGTTTAAGCAGTTGATAAAGTCTAGCTTCTAAGCGTTGATAATGCAGCAGCCATTGTTGTTGGTCAGGGCTCACATATTCAGCCGCAGCGCTAGGCGTTGGCGCGCGTATATCGGCGACAAAATCGGCAATAGTAAAATCCGTTTCATGACCTACCGCAGAAATAATAGGAATCCGGCTGGCGAATATTGCGCGGGCGACTAATTCTTCATTAAATGCCCATAAATCTTCTAACGAACCGCCACCACGACCTAGGATTAACACATCGCACAGCGGGTTGGCATTGGCGCGGTTTAATGCATTGCTAATGTCATATTTGGCTTGCTCGCCTTGTACGGCTACCGGATAAATAATGATATTGGCTAGCGGATAACGCCGTTTTAATACCGTGACAATATCGCGTATCGCCGCACCTGACGGCGACGTAATCACGCCTATAGTTTGGGGTAGGGTGGGTAGTGCTTGTTTATGCTCAGCAGCGAATAAGCCCTCCGCGCTAAGTTTTTGTTTAAGCTGTTCAAACGCTTTTTGTAATACCCCTAAACCAGCATCTTCTACGCTTTCTACGATTAATTGAAAATCACCGCGTGGTTCATATAAGCCCACTTGCGCTTTGGCAATGACTTGCTTGCCGTTTTCAGGTCGTAGCGAATCTTTGCGTAATTGATTTTTAAACAATGCACAGCGGACTTGGGCGAATTCGTCTTTAAGTGAGAAATAATAATGTCCTGATGATGGTTGGCTAAGATTAGAGATTTCCCCTATGACTAACACCGTTAAAAAAGTGATTAGAGAGTAGCCGATTGCTAGTGCGGTTAAGTTGGCTGACTGTTAATATTGATTGTTGTGGGCTAAGGTTTTCTAGCATGACGCAGCATTGAGATTTGTAAGAGCTTAGGTATTGTAAACCTGGTTTAGTGTTTAGTGCTTTAAAATCACTAATGCTGGCTCAATTCGCTGAGTAAAAATAGATATACTGACGCGTTAATTAATGCAAACGCACCGCATTACGCGCGGGTTTAAGGGCTAGGATAAGCTCGTTGGCAATAGTTTCTGGGTTAGTCGTTGTTATTAGGATAAGTCGGCTGCGTTGGTCGAGGTTAGGGCGATTAGGCAAATGGGTGAGCGGATATAAATAACCGTTGGCAGCATGTAGGCTAACAGGATGGTCGTAGGTTGTACTATGAAGAACGCCTTTAATTCTAATTAATTCATTGGGATATTGGCTAAATAGGTGACTTAGCAAAGCGCATATTGAGTTTAAATCGACGCGATGCTCAAGATGAAGCGATACGCTGTAGAAGTGGTGCTCTGGTGTTACATCATTCGGTAGTCGCCGTAATGTGGCAGGCGTTGTTAAACCGTTGCCGTTAATCCCGGTTAAGTCAGCATAAATTGTCGGTGTAGTTGGGGCTAGAAGGATTAGTTGCTCGGTTAATGCCTTAATCTGATTTGCGTTGGCTATATCGCTATGGGTTAATATCAGCGTATCAGCCCAACTGACTTGTGCTTGGGCTTCAGGGTAGTGTTGTAGTTGCTCTAGTGCATAGGGAATCGCTAGCGTTGTAAGCACATGGGTGAGTTGATAACGCTGGCTTATCCAGGTATCGCGTAATAATGTGTCTAAAACAGGTTCTGGACTAGCCACGCCGCTGGTTTCAATAATGATGCGGTGAAACGGTTTCGTTGCTGCATTATGCCAGGCCATCCAAAGATTCTTGAGGCAAGGCGCTAACGCATGTTTAATCTGACAACATAAACAGCCGCCCGCCAACACCGTCATCGGTAGCGCTTGGTTATCGATTAAGTCTTGATCGATAGGTGTGCTGCCAAATTCGTTAATAATCAACGCTGTTTTAATGTCATCGGCTAATAAGCGATTTAGCAAAGTCGTTTTACCGCTACCTAAAAAGCCTGTTAACACGATGACGGGGATTTTGTTAGCGCTCATAAACGTGATACGGTGGTTTAGTAACGGTGCATGATTTTGATAATGCGGTTATAGCATATCCAATGTCAATAACAGGCGACGCGGTTGCTGTTCGGTAGGGCTAGGTGAACGATGTACCAGTCCTTGATTTTCATTGCCTTCCCATAACTCACCTTTCATTAATGCGACAGCATAAGCTGGCATTGTCTGCATCTCTGTCGATGCGGTTATGAGACCGGATGAATAGTCGGGTAAACCGCCATTGCCCATACCCAGTCTGGTTCTATCGACAGCGTGTTCGGGTAACCATTCTGTGCCTAAGCCACCATAGCTGCAAACCATGCGTACCGGCACGCGATCAACATGAAAGCGGGGACACATGGCTTTGTCTAAGGTGCGAAGGCGTAACCCCACTTGTTGTCGGTCAAATAATTCACAAAATGCCGTCGTGAGGTGTGCTACATCACCTAACCATGCTGAATAGCCTGATAAGTGCGCAGCTTGTGGCCATAGGCTATTAAAATCGTAGCGTTTAGGGTTGAGTAGTATACTGAGTTCAATCGTGTAATGTTGGCTTAACACGTCAGCAACAAATGTTTGTTCTGTGTTGGATAAGCAGCGCTCAATAAGACATAAATTAACACCTTGTTCGTAAATGCGGGCAAGATCGGAAAAATCCTTAGATATAACGGCGCTAGCGTTACGTTGGCAAGAGATTAAGCGAAAGTTGCTGTGTACGGCGGCTGGGTTAATGGCTTGGTGGGCTTTAGCTTGGCTAAACGGTGGACGGGCAAACATGTTAACTTCCTTATGTGTTTAATAGCGTCTGTTCTAAAAGTACAATGCCTTGCATAAAAAAAATGCCTAAAGCAAACGATGCGCTTTGTCCGCTGAGATGTCGGATGTTGGCGCGTTCATGCAGGACAGGGATCAAGTCCGAGGCTGCGATATAGATAAAACCACCGGCGGCAATAGGTAGTAATACTGTTAATGATGACTCGGCGATTTGACTGAGTAATATCGTGAATAACGCCCCTGGTATTACGCTAAGTGAGCAATAAAAGTTGTACAACACGGCCTGCTTGGGTGTGTATCCGCCTCGTAACAATGCGCCGACGTCACCTAATTCTTGCGGCACCTCGTGCGCAATAATCGCTAATGTTGTTGTCATGCCCACTAGCGGATCAGCGAGAAAACTCCCGGCTATTAAAATACCATCGACGAAATTATGTACGGCATCGCCGATTAAGTTCATTCTGGCTAGCGGCAAAATGGTGTTTTCAAGCTGAGATTGCTTAATATCGTTTAAGTGATCGTGATGCCAACGTACTAATTTTTCGAGTACGAAAAATCCAAATACACCTATCAGTACAGTAAAGCAGATAGTGCTGACTGAGCCATGCCGGTTTACTGCATCGGGAATCAAATGGATAAACGCATCGCCAAGTAAAACACCAACGGCTAATGCGACGAGATACGGCACGATGCGATTTAATTGTTTAGGTGTTAACCAGAGGGCAAATGCGCTTGATAATGAGCATACGCTGACCGCAAGGCACGCTACGATAGTCATTAATACGGTTATCATGTTTGTTTTTGCGGTGGTGTAACGACTGAATGGAGGTATTCATCATGGGATTGATAAATAAAGCCAGCAATTTGATTAGGCAAAACATAAGTGACCATATCGATACACAGTACGCTAAGTAAAATGCTGAGTCCTAACATGACTAAGTTACGTGTGTTAGAGGTTTTATCTAATAGTGACGCTAAAATGCTAAGTATCACTAACATTTCACAACCAATTAAACGCAAACAAACAGCTAAGCTAACCATTATTAAACCATTGTGGAAAGTTATCTGAGTAGAAGCGCCAAACCTCAGGTCCTTGTGCTAATTCGTTGTCGGTTAATAAACAGGCGTCGAGTTCCTGTTTTATTTGTTCAACATTAATGTGTTGGCCAATAAAGACGAGTTCTTGCCGACAATCGCCGTAAGGCTCTGACCATTGCGCTAAAATGTCATCTTGATAATCGCTGGGCCATTGCTCTTTAGGTACAGCGGCCCACCAGCGACCCGCTAGGCCATGATGCATGATGCCGCCGGCTTGTGACCAATTACCGGCATAGTCTGGCCTAGAGGCTAGCCAGAAAAAGCCCTTAGAGCGCAGTAATGTGCCGTTATCCCATTCACCCTCATGTAAAAGCTGATAAAAACGCTCGGGGTGGAAAGGGCGGCGAGCGCTATAGACAAAGCTGCTAATGCCATATTCTTCGGTTTCTGGCGTATGCTCGCCTCGCAATTGTTTTAACCAGCCCGGTGCTTGCTGTGCTTGGTCAAAGTCGAATAAACCGGTATTTAACACGTTATCTAAATCGACTTGGCCCATAACGGTAGGGATGATATTAGCCGTTGGGTTTAATTGATGGAGTACGGCCTTAAGATTCGCTAGCTCTTCGCTAGAGATTAAATCTGTTTTTGAAATTAATAAGATGTTGGCAAATTCAATTTGAGCGACTAACAAATCGGCGACATTGCGCTCATCGTCTTCGCCTAAAGATTCGCCACTTTCTTTTAAGCTTAATGCTTCTAAATAGTCGCGCATGAAATTAACGGCATCGACGACAGTGACCATCGTATCGAGTTGAGCAACATCGGATAAGCTAACGCCTTGTTCATCACGAAAAGTAAACGTTTCGGCAATCGGTAGCGGTTCTGCGATACCGGTTGATTCTATGACTAAATAATCAAAGTGCCCTGCATGTGCTAGGGTTGTTATTTCGACAAGCAAATCTTCACGTAATGTGCAGCAAATACAGCCATTGCTCATTTCTACAAGTTTTTCTTGGCCACGATTTAATTGCACTTCATTTTTGACAATGGCAGCGTCGATATTAATTTCACTCATATCATTGACAATAACGGCCACTTTCAGATGGGCACGATTATTTAAAATATGGTTTAACAGAGTCGTTTTACCAGCCCTAGAAAGCCGGAGAGTACAGTAACGGGTAGTTTGTTCATAAGCATCTTAGTTATGTGTGTGATGTTATATTATAACATTTGTTGCAAAATAAAAAGTGGCGCTCTTATTCGTGCAGATGCGAGATGATTAGTCTCGACAGGAAGTGCCCCGGCAATTTCAAATTTAAGACCATATAATAATGACTATTTAAAATAGTCACGGATGCTCTTATTTCTACACAAACTACCGAAACATTCTCACTTAATGGGTTAATCGAAGCGGTTCGCACTACGTTCAACGAATTTTCTGACCAATGGAAAAAAAGGTAACCACCAAAAATACCTGATAAGCGACGCGGCACTGAGCGCGTTTTCGGTGTTCTTCACTCAAGGCCCTTCTTTTTGATAACTTGCTTGACCCCATCGAGCCGAGCGCTTTATACCATTTATGTGCAGAGATCGGCGCTCATGTATTGGCTAGCGCGAAA
This sequence comes from Methylocucumis oryzae, assembly GCF_000963695.1. GTDB lineage: Bacteria > Pseudomonadota > Gammaproteobacteria > Methylococcales > Methylomonadaceae > Methylovulum > Methylovulum oryzae. The sequence continues at coordinate 20,632 of NZ_LAJX01000020.1, read as the reverse complement.
ATGCAGCAATTCTCAATTTAGGAATACTAATATAATCATATGGATATAAATGGCAAAGTAACAAGGTTATTGTAGTTTTACCGCAAACATTGCCAGTTTGATAAGCAGATCTTCAAAATTGATAGTTAATTGCAGCAAGTGCATCTAAAAAGCGTGAATAACTCTTAAAAAAATAAAAAATCACTGTTGTAACCTATTGATTTTATAAAAATCCTAAATTGAGAATTGCTGTTTCTTTATATACAACGAAAAATACTCATCATAAATTTTCGCGAGATATAAAACCCAACAAGTAATTATATATTCCTGTATATCATGCCGTTTTTGTTGATATGCAGCAAGTCTTAGTGTCAATTACCAGCAGCGCTGTAGAGTACGCATTGCGTATCTAAAGACACACAATACCTACCCTACAAGCTTTTAAAAGACCTGAACGTGACTACTCAAAATACAGTTGTTAAACCCAATCGATTAGCACATACCTTATTGCGCCGAAGGGTCAAAGGCCTTAACCCGCACTTCGATAAGCGGCTGTTCTTCTTGTCCCATTTGTCTAAATTTTAACGCGCCGTCGGTTTCGGCCGGTGTTTGCTCTGAGCAGGTACTTTTGACTAATAACCAAGCGGAATCGCGCACGGATGAGCCATCATCGTCTTGGAAACTAATATCCGTGGTGAAATCTACCCATTTTCTATTGATTGGCGCGACACTGATTAATGGTTGCGCCGGATCGCCAGGGAAATTAACCACCGATGTGTTAGTCAAGCCAGCTCGGTACACTACATCATCGGATTGACCAGGGCCACGTGTGGTGTACACATAAGCCACCGATACTGGTGCTTTTTTCAAAAAATTGGCACGCAAAATATCATTCACTTCAAAATATTGCACACCAGGACTAATCGCACGTCTGTCATAATCAACATTGTTTAAGCGAATTTTTGCACCGTAAATGCAGCTAACGCCTTTACGCCAAACTCTATCGACTACGGTGCCGACGGTAATCGGCTGGTTTAACGTATAAGCATTGTTCATCACAATGTCTCTAACCACACTGGCGGTTTGGGTGTAGCCGGCGACCGGTGGGTCAATGCTTTTTAGTGCGCAAGTGTTGTTGGCGCCACCATTCGGTGAGAACGTCGGCGGGGTTGAGCCATTGGGGTTAGAACCAAATTCTCCTGTGGTATTACAGGTTATGTAAGCGGACTTGCCACCATCGATAACCACGCCCGTGGCGGGCAATTGCACAAAGCCAGTTGCTGAGGCGGTCATAGACGCTACGGTTAACGCAACGCTTAGCGCGCTAGTTTGTAAGTTTTTTTTCATCATTATTTCCTAGTAAAGTGAAGGTTAAACAGGTTTAAAAACCATGCCCTACACAGGTTGTTACCTGAGTGCCATCAACCTCTACGCCATCAGGGCAAATCGCGTGGAGAAAAATCGTGTCGGTATCGATTAACACCGAATCCGTATGTTTAGCCGCTGATAAATCGGCATAGGTTAAGTCCGCCCCGGCTAAGCGAGCATTCGCCAAATCGGTTCCGGCTAAGCTAGCGTGGGTTAAATCGCTAGCCGTTAAATCTGCGCTGGTTAAATTAGCTTCGGTTAAATCGGCGTTTTTTAAGCACCGCCTGCGTTAATACGCCTGACGATAAGTCGGCATTGGTTAAATCACTGCCGCTTAAGTTGGTTTGCGTTAAGTGTGTTGCCTGTAAATTAGCGCCGGTTAAGACTGCGTTGGATAAATCGGCTTTATCGAGTAAGGCTTGTTTTAAATTAGCGCCATACAACTGAGCTTTAGTCAGTTTTACGCCTGATAATTGCGCGGATTCGGCGAGCACCGGATTATTACCATCGGAATAAAGACCTGATAAATCGGCATTGGTTAACACCGTTTCAGCAGTCAGCGTTAAGCGTCCTATGACCGTGGCGCCGATTAATTTAGCCCCGGTTAAATTGGCTTTACCTAATTCGCCATGCAACCGGGTATGGCTTAAATCACTGCCGCGTAAGTCCTTGTCTTGTAGACTTTGTTCGTGAAAATCACAGCCTTGCAAATAAGTATTCGATTGTATCCGTGTGCAATCGCTAGCAGGTCGAGAAGGCGGTGGTGCTAACCCCGTTAAATCAGCATAGCTGGCTTGCCTACTTGGCTGTGACGCTGTGCTATGGCTTGTGGTTGAGGCGGTATCGTTAGTTTGGCTGGCTGGCTTACTCGAAGGCTCTGTTAACACGAATAGTGCGACAATCGTGCTAAGCGCTAACGATAAAACAGTGATTTTGTAATTCATTCATTCAGACCGAAGAGGGATGGGCCATGCTACTGGCTGAACGCAACAACAACAATATGAGATTTTCCTAAAATAGTTAGGAAAATTTCCTATATCCGTGATGTTAAATCCTCTCTACTATGGGTCATTTTTTCGCAAAAAAACTTAAGTCTTGTTCAAGCCAGCGCTTATGACCGCAAACGTATTAAAGACAACAGTAACACTATTATCGTTACTCAGTACCGCATCGTGTTTTGCCGAAGCAGAAACTACTGAAGCCACACAATTAGATACTGTCGTGGTCGAGGCTGAAGCTAACACAGCGGTTAAAATCGGCCCCAGCGACGGTTTAACCTTAAGCAAAGAACAAATCCCTAGCAACGTACAATCTATATCGGCTGATACCATTAAGAATTCGTTTGCCACCAGCTTAGGCGATTTAATGAATTCAAAATTGCAATCGGTGAATGTCAACGATTACCAAGGCAATCCGTTTCAAATGGATATTATGTATCGTGGCTTTTCCGCCTCGCCGCAATTAGGTACGCCACAAGGTTTATCGGTATTTTTTGATGGGGTGCGCGTTAATGAACCGTTCGGCGATGTCGTGAACTGGGATTTGATTCCAATGAATGCGATAGCCAGCATGGACTTATTTCCTGGCTCTAATCCGATATTTGGCTTAAATACCTTAGGCGGTGCTTTAGCTTTACGCAGTAAAAACGGCTTCGATGATGCAGGCGTCACGTTAAGTATGCAAGGCGGTTCTTGGGATAGAAAAAAAGGCGAAATGTCAGCCGGTTGGCATAACGAGCAGTTAGCCGGTTTTGTCGCGTTCACTGGCTTTGATGAACAAGGCTGGCGCAATAATTCGCCGTCACAAGTCAAACAAGGTTTTAGCCGATTAGATTGGCGCGATGACAATTACTCATTAAAAGCCAGTTTTCTCATTGCCGACAATAGCTTACTAGGCAACGGCTTAATACCTTCATCATGGATGACAACAACCCCTGAAGCAGTGTTCAGCTCACCCGACCAAACCGATAATCAATTGCAACAGTATTTGTTTGGTGGAGAATTATTCATCTCCGATCACCTCAGCATCACAGGACAACTATACCGACGTGACAGTCGCCGTTCATCCATCGCTGGCGATATTTATGAAGATTTTAGCGATATGGATAGCGGCTGGGAAAATCCTTTAGTCGCGAATGGTACGCGTACTGGACAACCGGTTTGTCGCTATTTAGACAGAAACAAAGACGGCGTACCTGATTATGCGTTGGATAAAGACTTTGATGGTGTCGCTGATACCGGCACGATTAACGCTGAATTAAGCAAAGGCGATGTCGATTACTTGATATTAATGCCGCCGGTTAACAGCAACTGCGATTATGTCAATTACACGCCGGTCAGTACCGATTCAGGTCCACGCAATGGTGCGTATGGCGACCCGAATAATGCCACAGCCGGTTTGTCGTCTAAAGGCTGGATAGACGGTACGCCAGTCGGTGTGTTAAGCACAACTAACATTGCCCAACAAACCGATGGCGCGTTCTTACAACTGAACTGGGACAGCGAGCAACATAAATTCATGCTAGGTGGCTCGGTTGATAGCGCAACTACCGATTTTGCCACCAGCCAACAATTAGGCTTAATGGACGCTAGCCATCGCGTGTATTTAGCACCCGACCAAATCGACCCCGTTTTCACCGCCGCCAGCCAAGCGATTAATAACAATACCTTTACCGGTGAATCAACAACCGTCAGTGGTTATTTTAGTGAAACCTTTTCGCCTAAAAAATAATTTACATATCAGCGTCTCAGGCCGGTACAACCACACCGATATTAATAATCACTTATTATCAAGGACGCGAGCCGGTTATGAAAATTTACACGATATACAAGACTTAAATACTTATCGCCCTACTGTCATCGTTTGCTCAGGCTCAAATCCCGCATCCTGCCCTAGCAGCGCTAATTACAATATTAAAGCGAATTGGGATAAAGACGTCTGGTTGTCGCAAGACCCTTATTTCGGCTTAGGCGACTACAGTGAAACGCCAACCGCAGAAGAATTTAATTACCAATCGTTTAACCCGTCGTTTGGTATTAGTTATTTGCCGCTACCCGACGTGAATGTGTTTTTTAACTGGAGTAGCGGCACTCGTACACCGTCGACGGTAGAGTTAGGTTGTGCTTATGACAGTTCACTTGTGCCGCAAGACGCATCCGACCCGGATTCTAATTTAGTTCCTAAAAGCTTAGCATCCATAGGCGGGGCATGTACGTTACCGACCAGCTTATCGGGCGACCCCTATCTGCCACAAATTTTTGCTAACTCCTATGAGTTAGGGGTACGCGGAACGCTGTGGCACGATTGGCAATGGAATGCGGGCATTTATCGTACCGATTTAGATAACGACATTTACTTAGTTGGCGTCACAGCTACGCGTAGCTTTTTTGACACAATAGGCGCCACGCGTAGACAAGGCATAGAATTCGGCTTCTCAGGCCATGTTGGCAAGTTTGATGTACAACTGAATTATGGTTATAACGAAGCCACGTTTCAATCTAGGTTATTCATGTTAAGCCCGCATAACAGTAGCGCGGCAGTCAGCTCACCATTAAATCCACAATATGACGATCAAGGCCGCCCTATCGAAGCGATACAAGACATGATTCAAGTCAACCCCGGCGACCGTATGCCAGGCGTACCGCTACATAATATCAACGCGACATTGACTTACCATGTCAACCAAGACTGGAATATCGGTTTAACAATGATTGCGCATTCGTTTTCTTATCTGCGCGGCAATGAAAACAACGGTCATACGGCCGGTGACTATGATTATATCGACCGACCCAACAGCACCGGCACAGGCATAGAACGCATTAGACTTAAACAGTTTACCGATTCAGGCAGCGTACCGGGCTATGTGTTGTTTAATCTAAAAACCCGCTACCAATTAACCAAACAACTCTCGGTATTCGGTTTAATCAATAATCTATTTGACCGCCAATACGCAACCGCAGGACGGTTAGGCATAAACCCTTTTTCTCCATCAGACAAAGGCGTCACCGGTGCTAGCGGCTGGAATTACAATAGCAACGATTGGTTAAACACCACGCTAGTCGCACCCGGAGCGCCTAGAGCTTATTGGGTAGGTATTGAGTATCAGTTTGAGTTGTAATGATGGAGTAAAAACCAAGATTTATTCCGGGTCATCTTCAGATATGCAAAAAACTGGTAGCTAACCATAGCCTTCAGACTTTCTTTTTTCTAATAAACGGCTAATATTTTGTTTTGCTATGGTCTCATAGCGCTGATAAAAAGAATCTGTTTGGAAAATTCTTTCGCGCGCTAACAAGCTGGTTAAAAACTTTGTATGGATTTGAAAGTAAATAGGATCAGGTAAATCTTGCCGCTCCTCTCTAAGATTTTGGGTATCAACCATAAATTCCCCCATTCCGCGCCAAAACTGGATAAATCGATATCTGTTATAAAGCATTCATCTAATGTTTTAGGTATGTCTTTATGTGTCGTCATCATGATTAAACGCTGAACCTTTTCAATAAAGTCTTGCGGTAAATATTGTTGAGTTTGCTCGAAGAAAAAATCGGCACTTTTTTTGCTCATTATCAATGCGTCCAGCGTAGTAAATAGAATCGTGGAACCAAAGCGCCATTTCCACAGCATCCGGGTCAGGGATTTGGTCACCTATTTGGTCAAATTCTTTTAGACAGTGAATGATATGCTCAATATTATGGTAACGGCGAGCCGGTTGATTATATAACGTTAAAATTTTTTGGCAGATTAAATCCGAATTAAAAGATGTATGTTTGTTAACACAACGTTGGGACAACTGATCGAAGCGCTTACAAATCAATTTCATAGCACAATCATTACTGACTTGATTTTTCATTTTTTGTCATCGCTGGGTTGTTGAAAACTGAGTATCGATAAGGTATATAGCCATTAAAATAGAACTCGCATTTAATCGAACGGCCATCGGTTTTTCTATAACCACCTAATGCTTAGCCTAGTTTGGTAATGTTGTAATTTTATTAATAATTGCATAATTGAATGCAGTAACAATTCGAATAAGACAGCCATGGCTCTGGTATTGTCTTAGCTGCAACAGAGGTTGTATATGTTGCCAGTTTATTAAGCTCAATAATGTGTTCTATGAAATTGGGGCAAACTAAATCAACTTATTGCGCTAAAAATAATCCCTGCGTCAGCATCTGAAATTAATATAGTTGAAACACAGTTAGTCTTACAATGTATTTGCTCAAAAATACTTAGGAAAATACTATGCAAATCCACTCAGAATTATTAACGGACACTATTTTTAAAGTGGTCTTATCAGGTAGATTAGATATGCAAGGTGCTCAGGCAATTGACATGAAGTTTACTGCGTTAACAGCAACCCGCGACGGTAGCATATTAGTTGACATATCTGACGTCAGTTTTTTGTCCTCATTAGGGATAAGAACAATACTCTCTGCAGCTAAAGCAGTATCAAGACGTGGTGGACTTATGGTGCTTTTTAACCCTCAACCCAATGTCATGGAGGTTTTAGAGGCATCAGGCGTATCCAGCTTAATACCGATTTATACGGAATTAGCATTAGCGATAAATGATTTAACAGCCAATTCTAATTAACATGGTTTCTACCATCGAACAATCCGCATTAGAGACTATTGAATCTATTTCTATCGCGAACCATTTCAATGAGTTAGTAAAGATTCAATGCTGGCTTGATGAGGTGAAAATACGATTGTTACTGTCCGAACGAGAGGTTTTTAAACTTGATTTGGTTTTATGCGAAGCGATACCCAATATCATTGATTATGGTTACGAAGACGAACAAAATCATACTATCACTATTCGATTATTTAACTATCAGCACTCGCTAGACCTTGAAATTATTGATGACGGAATAGCGTTTAACCCTTTTACCACTGAGCATTATCAACAACCAACAACGCTTGACGTTGCTACCATTACTGGAAGGGGAATTCACTTAATTAAATCATTTACTGATAGTCAGATTTATCAAAGAATTGGCAATCTCAACATTCTTCGAGTTACTATGCTTAAAACCCCATTAAACAACTCAAGTAATCGCAATGAAAGCCCACAATGAAGACCATATAGCCTATGCTGTAACAAATACGTTAGATCCAGTTGTTGCCGTTGCCACTTATCAAAGCCTTTTATCTTCTTATCCGCTGTTTAGTGCAATTCCTTTCACCACGTTAAAACCTTTTTTTTCTTCAATGTGCGTTTCAGCAACTGCCAACGGGCGCCGTAATTTTATCGCCCGGCCAAAGCAACAAGTATTTATATTTGCTGTTAGAAGGGGAATTAACCGTTCATATTGATAATCTCGAATCTCACAAAGGTTTCCAAATAAAACCAGGAGAGTTTGTTGGTGAGGTGTCCATTATCGACGGCCAAGTTCCAACTGCTTATGTCAGAACGAGTGAACCGAGTCTTGTTATCTCTATTCACGAGTCGTTGCTATGGTCTGAGTTTTTTTTAATTCCTGGCGCGGCAAAAAATATTCTTCAGCAAATTGCCACTCGAATGAGAGCGCGTAATCTTGCCATCCAAAAAGCAGTCGAGCAAAGTTTGCGCCTAGAGCATTTAGAAAAAGAATTAGTAATTGCTCAAGAATTACAACTTAGCATGTTGCCTTATCAGCCTTTTTTTCCAAACCATCCACAAGTCGAAGTCGATGCGTTTATTAAACCTGCAAAAGAGGTCGGCGGAGACCTTTATGATGCTTTTCCATTAGATGCCGATAGAGTGTGTATTGCGATTGGGGATGTCGCGGGAAAAAGGCGTACCAGCGGCATTATTTATGGTAAAAGCATTAACGCTATTGCGTACAGAGATGTTAAAAACTAAGGATTTGTTACAAACGATTCATGCCATAAACGAGATATTATGCGAAGAAAATCCTACCTGTATGTTTTTAACGTTGAATATTTGCATAATTGACTCAAAAAAACAGGTATTAGAATATGTGAATGGTGGGCATAATCGACCTATATTTGGTAATTTCCGCGATGGTTTTAATTTTTTATCTCAACCGAAAGGCATTTTAGTCGGGATTAAATCGAAAACGGAATATGAGCTGGCCTCACGTCAGCTAAACCCAGGTGACGTACTTATTTTATACACGGACGGAATTACCGAAGCCATGAATCCAAAACTAGAGGAATTCACAGAACATCGATTATTAGCGCATATTAATCTGCAACAGTCTTTTTTCCGCACAAGAAATTATTCAAACCACACGGCAAGTCGTGCTTGATTTTACTGCATCTGCCGAGCAATCTGATGACCTCACCTTACTCAGCTTAATCTATCATGGTTTAAATTAAAGCCTCCTTTCGACACTTATGCGTAAATACCTAAGAATTCAGCGATGTCAATCACATTGACATCTAAGATTAATGCTGGCTATAGTAAGCAACATAGTCTATTTACCAATTAGTTCACAAAACACAATTAGTTATATCGACTAAATACTATTGACAACAGTCACGCAACATATTCAGACAATGGGTAAGCAAGGAACGAAAAGAATATGAATAAACCAATTTTAGCTTTAATGGTTAGCAGCGTAGTTTTACTTTCACCTTACAAATCCAGCCAAGCATCTAGCTGTGGCGATAAGGTAGGTAAATTTGTTTCTATAGAAGGGACTGTTGAGCTAGAACATGTCGATAACACTAGAAAAATGCCTGCGAAATTAGAATCAACGCTGTGCCAAAATGACATGATTTATGTTGCTGAAAATAGTCGCGCTACTGTTTCACTAGTTAATGATGTTGTGTTGCGATTAGATCAAAATACAACCATGCGTCTAGTTGATGTAACTACAGAGCCTAAAAAACGCTCACTATTAGAACTTATTATGGGCGCATTCAAATCGTTTAGCCGCCCCCCTAGAACCTTTGCAGTCAATACACCTTATCTGAACGGTCTTATTGAAGGTACTGAATTTGCAATGCGTGTCGATGACAAAAGCGCAACCACTATTGTTTATGAAGGCAAAGTAACCACATCAAATCAACAAGGTAAGCTAACGTTAAAACGAGGCGAATCCGGGTTAGCGTTTAAAGGCCAAGCACCCAAACCCAATCTTTTAATTAAGCCTTGGGATGCTGTGCAATGGACCTTGCATTTCCCACCTTTGCTAGCCGCATTAGGGGGTAGTAATCCCTCTCTGATGCAAACGTTACCTAGTGCAATTAAACAGGCTATGGATTTGGCTGCTCATTCCGATAATTCTACAGCACTTAGCCAACTTGATAAAGTCGCTTTATCAGAGCGTAGCGCTGATTTTTACTTGTATAGAGCCGCTTTGTTTTTAGAGGTTGGCAGAGTAGAAAAAGCTAATTCTGATATTGAAACTGCTTTACAGTTACAACCGAAAGCAGGTTTAGCTTATGCTTTGCGCGCAGTGATTAATATAGCCAATAATCAGCACGAACCCGCGTTAACAAACGCCAATAAAGGTGTCGAGTTAACACCGTCACCAGCAACCAAAATCGCTTTATCGTATGCGTTACAAGCTAATTTTCAGCTTGAAGCCGCCCGCGATGTACTCGTTTCTGCGGCTAATGAATATCCTGATGATCCGTTAGTATGGGCAAGATTGTCTGAAGTGCATTTAATGTTTGCGGAAAGGGGTGCAGCGTTAGCCGCAGCGCATAAAGCCGAGCAATTAGCTCCGACATTAGCAAAAACGCAGACAGTATTAGGCTTTGCAGCCTTATCAGAAAATCAAGAAACTGATGCTACAAAGGCTTTTGAGCAGGCTGTTAACTTTGACGCCAATGATCCACTGGCTCATTTCGGCTTAGGTTTAACCAAAGTCAAACAAGGTGACCTCGTTGATGGGCGTCGTGAAATAGAATACGCGGTTGCGCTAGACTCAAGTAACGCTTTGCTAAGAGCCTATTTAGGAAAAGCATATTACGAAGAAAAAAGAACACCGCTAGAAAAACAGCAATATGAACTAGCCAAAGAATTAGATTCTGCTGACCCCACCGCTTATTTGTATAGCGCTATCGACAAGCAAACTGCAAACCAGCCGGTAGAGGCGTTACATGATTTGCAAAAAGCAATTGAGTTAAATGATAACCGCGCAGTGTACCGTTCTCGTCAGTTATTAGACTCTGATTTAGCATCAAGAAGCGCAAGTATGGCCAGGATTTACAGTGACTTAGGATTTCAAGAACTGGCATTAAGACAAGGTTGGAAATCTGTAAATACTGACCCAAGCAATTTTTCTGCGCATCGTTTTTTAGCCGATTCATACTCAATTTTACCTAGGCATGAAATTGCACGGGTTAGTGAACTGTTACAGTCGCAGTTATTACAACCTATTAACATGACGCCCATACAACCGCGTTTAGGCGAAAGTAACTTATTTTTAATTAGCGCAGGCGGCCCAGGCGCTTTATCGTTTAATGAATTTAATCCTGTTTTTAATCGCGATGGCATGACAGTTCAAGCCAATAGTTTAATTGGAGAACATGAAAGCTACGCCGGTGAAGGCATTGTTTCAGGTATTTATAAAAATCTTTCGTTCAGTTTTGGTGGCTTTCACTATACCTCTGATGGCTTTAGAACGAATGCCAGCCAACGAGATGATATCGCTAATGCATTTGTGCAATATGAAATTTCATCAAAAACGAGTGTGCAAGCAGAATATCGCTATAGAAATGCTGAAATAGGCGATTTGCAACTTAGATTTTTTCCAAGCGAATATTATCCAGGGCAACGAACCCCGCAGGAACGTCACACCTATCGAGTAGGAATGCGCCACAGCATTTCTGATTCGTCTATCTTACTCGGCTCATTTTCTTATGCCGATGCTAAATTTGGTGCTTATGACTCTGCACCTTTTGTCGCGCCTGGATTTATTACCGCTTTAAATCTGACTGAACCGCAAGAGGCTTATGGCGCTGAACTACAACACTTGTTTCGCTCAACCTATGTTAATTTAACAACCGGTGCAGGCTATTTTGACCGCGACAGCAAAGCCGATTTATATGCATTAACCGTATTACCGGCTCCTGACAATCTTATGAGTTTCCCTACGCAAGACACTGATTTACAACATGTCAATGCATACAGTTATTCAAATATCAAGCCAATAAAAGAGCTAAATTTCACGTTGGGTGTAAGCGGTGATTTCACGTCCGGTGATGTACAAGAATCAAAAGACATTAATCAAATTAACCCTAAACTTGGGGTAATGTGGACACCTTGGCGTAACACAACATTACGTGCTGCTTGGTTTAGTACATTAAAACGAGCATTAATCAATAATCAAACATTAGAACCGACACAAGTGGCTGGCTTTAATCAGTTTTATGATGATTTTAATGCTACTAAATCATGGCGATACGGTGTAGGACTTGATCAAAAGTTTTTCACCGGATGTTTCGGGCGGTATTGAGGTATCTAAACGGGATTTATCAGTACCGGCCTCAGATCAGTTCGGGGAAAATATTCGAGTAGGCTGGCGAGAAGAACTAGCTAGAACCTATTTATTTTGGAGTCCTCATCCTTATTTAGCGTTACGGTTAGAATATCAATATGAACAAATTCGTAGAGATGCTTTATTAACGGATGGTGTTAAAGACATGGAAACACATAAGGTACCGATGGGTATTAATTTTTTTCATCCCACGGGTATTGGCGCCGGTTTAAAATTAACTTATTACGATCAAGCCGGTCATTTTGAGAGTATTAAATCGGCTACTATCCGATCTGGTCGCGATGATTTTTGGATTGTCGACGCCATGCTTAGCTATCGCTTACCCAAACGATATGGTTTCTTTTCAATTGGTGCCACCAATTTATTAGATCAAAATTTTAAATATTTTGATATTGACTATAACAATCCAAGCGTACTGCCGACCCGAACTGCGTATGCGCGCATTACGTTAAATTTTCCTTAGCAAAATGGCAAATATGGAAAAAAATATATTTCTTGGGATAATTATCCTGTATTAAAAGTGATATTTACATCTATTTATATTTTTGCCATTTTGTGAAAATGCTTTCAAATATTTAGCAATATAAGCCTTCTAATATTTTTAGAATCATGAGCTTATTATTGCTTCATTGAACAACAGATGTAACCTTTAGGAAGCAAAGTATCATGAAAAAATATCTCGCAATTATGAGTTTTTTCTTTGGCAGTATTAGTTCAGCACTGGCAGCTACCGTTTTAAATTTTGACGACCTAAACGGTCAAGGTGTTTTATTAGCGACCCAATCTCCCAATTATGGTGGATTTAATTGGGATAATAATTTTGCCGTTGTCAATGACAGCTTATATCAATTGTATGGAAATACATACGGTTCAACTTCCGGGGAAAATGCATTATTTAATGCCTACGGGGTAACCAAAGCAGTAACAATGAATGGTGCAAGTTTTGATTTTATAGGCGCCAGTTTTGCTGGTTGGACCTATAAAGATGCCGCCTACGACTACACCGCACCCTATGTAATTATTTCGGGATTCAACGGTAGCAACAAAGTCGGTGAAATCAGTGTTAACTTACTAAATAACACTAAAAGTTATTCATGGGTGGATGTTGGTTTTAAAAATATTACTAAACTTGAGTTTACTTCTTCATCGTCAAGCACTCTTAACACGGGAAATATAGTAGCTAACGGAGATAAAAAGTGGTGGTTAATGGATGATTTTACTTATTCTCCCACGGCCAACGTGCAAGCCGTCCCTATTCCTGCATCTATATGGCTTTTAGGTTCGTCTATGTTGGCACTATTCGGATTTAACCATAAAAAACCGCTTCCAGGTTGATGGTTTTAATTAAATTTTTCTGGAATCAAAGGTATTTTATGAATAAATTATTAAATATATCGAGTGTTTTGCTTGCGGTAATGGCTTTATTTTTAAGTACCACAGTACATGCTAGAGTCTGTGCGCTTAAAAGCTCAAGTGGAACCTGCTTATTTTGGTCAGGCAGTGTAGAGGCTCAGCTTACCGCCAGCAATGTTGATGTCTCACAAAATAATTATCAACTTGGAATGATTATTACCCCGCAGAAAGGAACTAGCGGTCCAACAGGGCAACCAAGAGCACGTTTGTTATGCAGCGACCCCACGATTATCACCTTACCAGATAGTTTTCCACCTATTTTAGATTCAGTTGAGTTATCAAACTCTGTAGTTAGTGAATATTCTAAATTTAAGACGGCTTCAGAGCTTATCAAACTTAATACTTACACAAATGGTAATAAAGATATACAACAAACATTTATTACCTCTCCGTTAGATACCACGCTGCTGCAATATCCGCAAAACTATTCTGCGCTGGAAATTAAATGCCCAGGAGATACTAAGCCTATAGACTATGTCAGTTGTAAAATGCAGGTCACTGTTCAACTGAAAGTAAAAGGCAATAATAAATGGCGTGTTAAGTCAGAAGCGACTTTCGCATGTACATTGCCAAATTGCGACACGCTTAGCTATGATCCAATTGCCAAGAAATTCGATAGACGCCAATATTCTTGCGTAGAAAAAAATGATGACGATGACGACGATGATGATGACCATGATGACGATGACGATGACCATGATGAAGATCATGACTAAAAATAACTTATCCGTTTAATTTATGCCTCATTGCTGGTTATTTGCTATCTAAATGAATAACCAGCGGCGAATCACTGACTAATGGCACAGCGGAGCATCGCCGGCAACGTTCTAAATGAAAGCGAGAAGGACCATCGCTGGGAAATTCAGTTAAGATTTCAGCAAACATATCACCGGCCTTATTCCAATCACCGGTACTTAACACCTTCATTGCTGCACCAAACTGTTGACAAAGTTGTATTTGTGCATCACTTGCCTGTTCATCTGATGCAACGACTTCATAAATAGAAAGCGGTTCGGTTTTACCAACAAAGCGAAAATCACCGACAAATCGACATAATAAACCACCAACGCCTGCTAACACACTAGCACTAACCAGCAACTGTGTTTTAAGCTTCTTGTTAAGACTTTCAATCCTTGCTGCTGTATTTGCACAATCGCCAACAATGCTATAAACAAAATGACCACCACCACCGGCATGTCCGACATAAGCCATGCCGTCTTCAATACCAATACGTAGCGAGTGCGAAAACTGCGCATAACGTTTTTGAAAGCCCGCAATCGCTTCTACTGCTTCAATTCCGGCTAGTAATGCATTATAACGCGGCTCCACACAAGAGCTTTCCGCTGTCCAAGCACACATCACCCCATCGGCTCGAAACTCAATCACGCCAACGCCATGACGTTTTTAATGGTTTTGATAACGTTTCAAAATAATCATTAAGAAATTCAGCTAATTCTTTAGGGTTTAGCACTTCAGCAATAGTGGTAAACCCCGCCATATCCGAGGCAAAGCAGACACTATAAGTCACTTTATTTAACGAATTATGATCAAGATTCTTTTCAGTAAAGTCTCGGGCTAAATTTTCTGGCAAATAAAAACCAATAGCTTGATTTGCTCGTTCTTTTTTCTTCTTTTCTGAAAAGTAATTGACTAATAAACCACTTAGTAAGGCGATAGGAAACTGAATAAGAATAGGAATAGCGACAGGAATCCATAAGTATTGTGTATTAAAAACCTGTTGTGCGCCAAATAGATAACTAGCTACCAGTAGCAACATCAATGGAATTGCTGTAATCGTCGCTAGAAAATATGAGATAAACCCAATGACGCAACCGAAAACAACAACGATGCTGAGTTCTTCTAACAAGTTTGGCGGGTGAATCGCATTACTTCTATACAAATTAGCGAAGGCAGTGGCGGCTATTTCAACACCGCTTAAATCGACGCCATCGTCATTCGTGTAAACAGTATAAAAACGATCTGGTTGACCAGGGTCATAAAGGTCTGAAAAGCCAACAAAAACAACTTTATCTTTAAGTTCCGGAAGTGTGACTTGTTCAGTGTTCGCACCGGCAATGAGATGATAAGGAATGGTTAAGATTGATCCTGGCTGACCATAAAAATTCAAATAGCGGTCATCTGCACCTTCATAAAGGCCGATAAGTGCTAAAACAGAATCGTGCTGCTCAATAGCTAACTCAGTATCTTCAGCTATCGTGTCACGCAGAGCTTGCCCAAGACTTGGGTCGTTTAAAAACAAGGCTCGCAATGCGCCCATAAAATTAACCAATTCAGTAGCACTCGCTTGTTGGCTAAGCGTCGGAGGTTGCTTGCCGGCTTTTCTTAGCAATTCGGACAAGCGAGGGTACGCATTCATTAAATGGATTTGTAACGCAACAGCCGGCATGGTTGGAGCGTTCATGCTGCTTTTAAAAACCCAAAATTGGTGTACAGCAACTTGTACTTTTGGTAACGGGAATGGCCCCAAGCCTTTAGCCGCCTTAGTTAAAGCAGAGATAGGAGGCACTAATTGCTCAACCCAAACAGAGCCGGTTTGTTTGCCGGTAGCATCGATTAAAGGCTGGCGTTTACCAATTAGTTTTTCGACTAATACCACGCGTCCAGAATTGGCAACAGCCTCGGCAAATTCGACATCCGTTTCAGTTTGTTTAGCAATCTGAAAGTCAATATCAAAAACAATAACAGAAGCGCCCCGTCGAACTAACTCATTGACCACACGCGCGTGAATCGAACGCGGCCATTCACGCGGTAACTTTGATAAGCCGAGTGCAGTACCGGTTTGATCATCAATTGCGACAATCGCAACCTGACTAGGTGATTCAATGGCTCCTCTGATATTAAACAACCAAGATAAGCCTACATTTTGTTCAAAATGTCGCACCTAAAGGTGTTAATAAAAGTATTAATCCTATAATTGCGGTAATAACACCTGCAATAACGCCTTTCAACCAACGTGACATAAAATAGCTTTAAAATAVTTAAAAAAAAAGTAAATGGATTGTGTCATTTTAACGCAATATGGTTTTTATAAACGCAGGACGCCGTAAATACGTCCCTGTAGGCTTGACGGCAGCATTCCTGCTACCAACACCTGCACTCTAAAACGCCCTGTCCTATAGCTATCCAGATATATTTTGTTCCTTTCTCTATCAGTATTAGCAACCACCCTAATCCTTGAATGCGGGACAGAACTTTTCTGGACAACTATATCTTAAGGCAATTTCATGTAACGCAACATAACCATAACAACTTATAACCATCACTTTAATTTTTCAGCGATTTAATTTCTAATGTTGCTTGTCTTAGCTTATGGCTTAACCCTTTAGCAATATTCGTCATTAATTTCTGCCTAACACTTATACCTGACTCTGATGTGTCAGACCACAACTTATTATAGTGCAACACGTAACACGTAACGTCAGTTTCGGCAACAATATCAGCGGACCTCACCCCACCCTCTAACATACCCATTTCGCCAAAGGCAGCGCCTGCAGGTAATGTAGAAATTCGGCCTGATCGTTTACGCGATAGCGGCAAAAACGACTTCAACTTCACCACTAACAACAAAATAAAGCGAGTCAGCAGGTTCACCTTCACTGCAAATATTAGCACCAGCATTATAGTTACGTTTATCTAAAACGTGTTGCAAGGAAGAAATTTCGGCTTCAGTAAAACCTTCGCATAACACCATATCGGCGAGTGCAACAGAGGTTTGATTAATAGTGGCATGTCCTGATAATAAAGACTCTTCGCACCATTCAAGTGCAACATCAATGTCATTATGGTGCAATAACTGCAATTCTTTGTAGTTTGGAATTTGTTTTTTTATCGCATTCGTCAGCAAAAATTTTTCCGATGCATTCGTCAAAATCACCGCAATACCTTGTTCATAAGATAGGTAAATAAAATCTACTAACAGGTGAATTGCACCGGTATTAATCGAAGTAACACGTCTAAAATCAAGAACTAAGTATCGCAACAAATTAAAGTTATGCTCTGCCTCTGACAATGCGATTTCCATTGAAGTAAACATTAAATCACCGGCTAACTCAAAGACCATTACTTTATTACCTAATTCATTCAGCAACTTAGCTTGCTCAGGAATTCGATAACGCTTTGACCTTATTGAAGCCCCACTATAACGCGCATGGATAACCGTTGATACCGTTGATTGGCTAGAGTGAAATAAATGCAGTCCGAAGTCTTTAGAAATCCTTTTACAAATTTCAATGCCTCGAAAACTATTGCCTTTATCGTCTAACTTAGGCGAGAACACCGCAATACTTAATTGACCCGGCAAAACAGCAACAACACCGCCGCCTACACCACTTTTAGCCGGCATCCCAACGTTATAAATCCAGGCACCAGAATAATCATACATACCGCAAGAACTCATTACACCTAAAACATTAGGCACATATTCTTTATTTAACGCCCGAATACCAGTAATAGGATTGACACCATTATTCGCTAAGGTTGCTCCGATTAATGCCAAATCACGACAAGTCACCAAAATCGAGCATTGCTTAAAATACAAGTCTAAAACATCATCGGTGTCTTTTTCGATAATATCGTAATTGCGCAACATATAACCGATAGCGCGATTTCTATGCCCTGTTTCCTTTTCTGAACGATAAACATCTTCATCAACGCGTACCGGATGGCCGACATAACTTTGATAGACATCTAACATCCGTTTCAGTTTATCCTGAGCGTTACCGTCAGCGAGCAAAGATACGGTAGCAATAGCACCCGCATTAATCATAGGATTACGAGGCCGACCGGTACCAGGCTCTAAACTAATCGAGTTAAACGCTTCACCTGATGGTTCTACATCCACTTTTTCTAAAACTGCCGTAACGCCTTTATCCTCTAAAGCCATTCCATAGGTAATAACTTTAGAAATCGATTGAATAGTAAAATCTTGCTTTGAATCACCAACTTGATAAACGTGACCGTCCACTGTCACAACAGATATACCTAACCAATCGGCATCTACTTTTAGTAATTCAGGAATATAACTGGCGACTTCACCTGGATTATTTGTTAAATATTCTTGGCGTAGGTTTTCTAAGTAATTTAAAAATGATTTGGCGTTCATTAATACCTGCTCCTCCGAAATTATCGGGCGTAAATGTTTTTTATTTTTTTTTATGTAATCAATGCAAAAAAATAGTTAAGCAAAAGCTAGGCACTACTTACAATCGCGATTGAGCTACGGGTATTAATGATTGTTAATCTTGTTTATAAGGCATGGATAAAGCAGATAAGTCTAATTTTTCACGCATCATTTCCTCGCTAAAAATCAATTCTGCATGGCTGCCTTCTTGCCATAATGTGCCCTTACCGCTGTTTAAACAACGTAGCAATCAAATGCGCAGGATAAACCATAGCCGCTAGCCGTTTTTCTGCATCAACGACTGGAATTTGCCTAAACCCTTGCTCAGCCATTAAAGGAATTAATTCAACAATATGCGTGGTATCGGCTAAGACTTGAACCGGATGGGTCATGATGTGGCCGACCGCTTCTGGTTTATCGTTCGCAACATCAGGTGCAAACCTTACAAACGGCTAGAAATTTATCCATTCGTGAATTCGAGTAATAAGTGCATAACCCGTAAGTCGCATAGATAGATAGCGAATTCGCCAATAGGCAAACCGCCACTTTGTGAGTACACCGATGCGGTTTGCTAACATGAAACCGCCCCACGCATTAACGGGCATCAGTTAATTCAGACCTTAGGTTTTTATGTCATCGATTGAATACCGTCATAATTTTCCTCTTGCTGCTACCGATGTGGCAGCGGTTTTTGTTGCGTCCGGCATTTGTCGCCCCACTAATGATTTGGCTCGAATCGAACAAAATGTTTGCCAATGCAAACTTAATCATTTCCGCTTGGCATGAGGGTCAACTCGTTGGCGTGTGTCGCGCCTTGACTGATTTCAGCTACTGTTGCTACCTATCCGACCTTGCGGTGGATAAGGCGTTTCAAAAGCAAGGCATAGGGCATGAATTGATTGACCGCGTTCGCTCGGCTATTGGAGAAGAGGTGGCACTTATCCTGCTATCTGCGCCTGAAGCAATGACGTACTATCCCAAGGTTGGCTTCAAGAACGTTGAAAATGGGTTCATCATCAAACGCATTCGCTAGCCCAAGCACCCCCTAGAATGCATGACAGATTCGGCAATAGGCAAACCGCGCTGTAAATAAACCGATGATATTTACTAGCGCAAAACCACCGCACGCGCTTAATTTTGCTGTCATAATTGTTGAACACCCAACCATTGTTAATTGAACTGCATCTGGTTTGCCATTAACACGCTCAGGAATCTGACCTATGCGCCATTTACAAATAAAACACTTGACAACTTACCAATATTCCGAACCCGTTACCTTATTGCCACATAAATTACTGTTACGCCCACGTGAAGGGCATGACATCCGAATCGAGTCGATTGAATTGGTAATTACACCGGATTATCAGTTGCAATGGCAGCGTGATGTGTATGATAACGCGGTTGCGCAAGCAACATTTGTTGAATCAGCTCGTTGTCTTTCCATCGGTAGCCTAGTGTTACTGCAACATTACGACGACCATCCGCTAAATTTCTTAGTCACCGATTATGCGGTGAAATATCCTTTTCAATACGATACCGTTGAACATATTGATTTGTGTGCGTATTTACCACCGATTTTTGACTGCGATCAAGCCGTTCTAAGCTCATGGTTGCGACAATTTTGGTATGCGGGACAAAGAGTGGAGACTTATATGCTACTGGATTGGATTAATAAAGCGATTGCAACCGGCTTCACATACCAACAACGTGAAGAACCCGGCGTACAAACACCAGCAATTACTTTGGCTAAACGCGCCGGTTCTTGTAGGGATTTTGCCACATTGTTTATTGAATCATGTCATTACTTGGGATTAGCGGCTCGGTTTGTTAGTGGTTATTTATATTCGCCTAAACTACCGCTTTACCTGGGTTCAACCCATGCTTGGGCAGAAGTGTATCTGCCTGGCGCGGGTTGGAAGGGCTTTGATTCTACAACGGGGGAAGTTGTTGGTAACGACCATATTGCGGTTGCCGTCAGTCGCCACCCTGAGTTAATCCCACCCGTCTCTGGCTCATTTCAATCTAATACTAGACAAGCACCAGTTATGAGTGTCGTTGTCGAAGTAAAAGAAATTTTTGCCTAGCTAAGCGCACAAAAAAACCACGATACAACTAAAAAATGTGTTAAACACGTTTTTAGTAATTTTTACGCATTTTCTCAACAAGGAGTGTGGTTTAATACGCCCCCCGCCCACACAGTTTACTACTCTGCCAAAATCAAACGAAAAAAAAAAGGTAATTAAAATGAACAAGTTATTATTTAATTCTGTTGTCAA
>NZ_LAJX01000002.1 GCF_000963695.1 Methylocucumis oryzae | reverse complement strand
CCCCGGCGTCAGTTGTTTAGGGCTAAAAAAAAAAATGCATTCGTCATCGCGGTAATGACGGTATCGGTAACATCGACGGGGGTTGTGACTTGAAAAATGACGGCTTTATCTTTAGCCAAGCTGGCCATGCGCATCGCATCGGATTCTGAGCAAGACGCTAGCTGACTCAGTGGTAAAAACGCATACTGCTCTGTTGTTTGCACAGCATAAAGCGGTTTGCTTAAACGAATTCTTAAGCACGACACATCACCATCACAGATGTCTTGAGCGTGAATATCGCTTAATGTCGCTTGTAAACGCTGATTAGCCACCGAGGCAGCAAGCTTAATCGCTGCATGATTAGGGCTTAAATCTAACCAGCGCGCAATAGGGCTTTGTCTTGTCACCAAGCGATCAGAGGCTTCTAAGCCCGTTGCCAGGCTAATAAAATCAAATAATAAAAAATCAGGTAAATGTTGTTGATTGGCAGGAAAAGGACCCAAACGAAAATGAGCTAATGCCGATTCATTCATTGATAACGGCGCGCGGCCTTTAGCACTAGGTAAAATTTCACATTGATTAGCCCCGGTCACCATGCATTCTGGCTTTGACCAGACCACTTCACCTTTAGATTTGATACAAGCCGCATAAGGCATTCTTAACTCTAGCTCTTTAGACACCCTAGCATCGAGAAAAATATCTTTCGCTCCGGCAGCTACTAGGCGTTCTGTCGCTAAAGCAAATAGCGGCAATGCTTGCAAGCGAGAGACTTCCATAGGAATATCGTCATCCATCACGACGACCACGACATAACGCCAGCGACTACGTGCTTGTTTTACAATCGCAGCATCATGTATCCAATAATCCAAACGCGTATCAAATAAACCATCTAACACGCTGCCCACAAGCATGGCGACTATCACAAACCCGGTTAGTAACCGAAGGCTAGGGGCATCTTTCATTAACTTAAAACCGTTTGTTTAAGCGAATGGTTTTAGCTAAGCGCGGATAAGTTGCACTTTTTTACGACCGAAGTTAAGCATTCCAGCCAATAGTTATCATTCGCTTCGCGGCTTGATAACTGGCTTGGTGTCGGTGAAACGCTAGTCACAACCCCATCTACCACTTGCCAACTCAAGTCAATCGCTTTAGCGCTAGGATTAACACTACGACATAAATCAATGTCTAGTTGCATAGTGTCCACCACGCTATCAACATCAATCGTCTCTGCCGCCAACTTAGCCTCAAAACCCGCTAGATTAGGCTCATCCAGCGCCGGTAAACCGCGAACTTTCACGGAAGTTGTTCTATCTTCAAATCCTTGGCTAGCTTCTGTTAACGCAGCAAGTACACAAACAAGCAATGGCTGATGCGTTTTAGGCTCGGTACATTGCAATTTGTTATCCTGCCATTGACTACAAGTCTCTAATTTTGGGCTAACCCACGGCTGCTTTTCTTGATTCACTTGCAGCCTAATTTTAGCGGGTGAACGATTTAGACAAATACCCTGATGAGCATCGGCGGACTCAGATTGAGTTTTAAACCATAAACGCGCACCGGGCGATAAATCAAAAACAGCGCCTAAACTAACACTATCTGCCTGCTCGCAATGGTTATCACTGACGGTAACACCACTGCTTTTGTTACTCAACAAGCGCACGACACCACAGTTTTCAGCCACAGCAACATTGAGTTCAATCGACAACAAAAACAGAAAAATAAATATTCCCAAGCTTTTAAACATACTTACCTCTAGCATGATGAATGTTGCGATTGATAAAGCCCTATCCCACTCTCATTGGCCATTCAAAACAACAAGAAAAGTCCTCATGCCTTGATGTGGCAAAAATAATTCCACACTGCTCTCTGGCTCTTAGTAGCAGATACGATTAAACGTTCAGAGTTGCTAGGCAAATGGAGTCCAAAACATGTTTTGGACTCCACATATACTTTAAACGGTTAAGTTTTCGGTTTTTACAGCTTACTGTAGGGTACGCTGTGCGTACCTTTTTATTGATTTTCCAACAGGCGGCTTTAGCCCACCCGAAGGGCGATGCCCGTGGTGCAAACCACCGGCTTTCAGCCGTTTTCTCTTCAGTCTGCGGTTTAGTCCGCCGATAATCAACCCACCAGCTTTAGCTGGTGGTTGTTGAGTTTCTTACGATTTTTTTAATGGTACGCACAGCGTACCCTACTCAAAAAACTAACATGACCGCTTGGAGTGCAAGGCTTGCCTTGCACTCGTTTAAACACCGCACAAAGCAAGCTTTGTACTCCAAAGTAGCTTACTGTGGGCAGTGAATCCACCTTGAGAACACTATCGGAATGTTCCAGCCTAATCCAATGGTTATTTCACCAGTGTAATACAACTGGTTTGCGTCTGAGCCGTACTATTAAACGTCCAGTTTTGCGCTTGCTTAGTATTTAATTTCGGTTTAGTACACGCTAAAGTTTTATTCAACCGCACACTCAATGCAGGAGCCGTGGCTAAACCTGTTAAATCGACTTTGCTACCGCTAATACTAAAAGTACCCGCCGCCAAGTTAATATCTAAGGCTGCAATACCCGGCTTAGTCGAGCTAAATTTCAAATGGCCATTGCTACGCGTTAACGCAGTGACTTCTTGACTGAATTTACCTAACACCAAACTCACCGATTTCACCGATGCTAAGCTAACACTCTCTGCACCGGTTAATTTACCGGTTAAATTAAATTGGTCTTTATTATTCGCAGTTAAATTAAAAGTAATTTTTGCCGTGGATAGTTTTAAATTGATACCGCCACTTAACGCAACACTGGCTTTTTTATTATCATCCAACGGCACATTCAAATTAGCCGCAATCAAACCCGTGCCACCACTAAAGCCCACATCTATCGAACAAGCCGCAGAAGGCGCTAAATTAACGCCAGAACAGTTATTAGCTTCTAAAGTAAATTTAGCCGATGTCGTCGCAACCTCGCCTATTGATACTGCGGCATCGCCTTTGTTACTCAATTTCACCCTAGCATGAAAACCCTTACCGCTACCAAACGGCATGTCTTTTAAGTTAGCCACCACATTAGCGGTTGGTGCATTAAACTCGCCACGGCGATAAATCACACCGGCATAGGCATCGTCAAGCCAAACCGTGGCATTACCTTTAGGCGTAATCCAGTCAGCTTGTACAGGCTGATTAGCTAATGAAAAATAACTATTAGGAAACCCTGTATAGTAGCCATAAATCATAGCGCTATCGTCGCCGTTAAAACTAGGCAACATACAACAATGTAGCGATTGCCCAATCAACTTCACCTCACCCGACAGCAAATTACCGGCAAAAACGGCTGATTCATCGGTAAAAACATCTGACGCCTCAAAAGCAATCACATTATCTGTGGTTTGGGCAAAGGCAGGGTTACCAATAGCATAACCTTCTATTGGAGGAATCAAGCTCGTAAAGATTTGCTTATCAATATCTAATGAGTACATTGCCCAAATCTCGCTGACGCTGCCATTAGGCTGGGTCACTTTGGTTAACGCGTCATAAACTAACACCTTACCATCCGCACTAAAGTCCATAGAATCGGCAAATGCAATAGGATAACCACCCGCGCCATCGGTTAATGGTGCCACTAAGTCATACGATTTACTGGTATTAGCCGCTATATCCAAAATTAAAATTTGATTCGTCGGTTGACCATTTTGGCGTAAAACAAACGCCCAACGGTTAGCATCCGGCGTCATCGCAACGGAATAAACCGAGCCATTCAACCCTAAACACTCGGCAGCCTCGCTATTATCTGTTGCGATACTGCATAAGTCATTGTCTGTACTAACAAAGATTGCATAACTGCCGTCGCCTGACACGACTGGACGCTTGCCGACTAGTGCACGATTGCCTAGCGACACGCCGAAATTAGGATCATTGCCTTCGCGTCGACCTAAGTAATAGTTACCACCGCTAACATATAGAAATACGGTAGCATCTTTACCATTAACCGGCGGACGTTCATTAGGGTCAGTCGGTGTGCCTTGGTCTTCAAAAATCTCAACCACGTCAAACGCCTTTGCCGTCGCGTCCGCCTCTTTGGAATTCGCGCCATATAATTCTTCTGCTGATTGCACAGCAGCTAAGCGGGCATCAATAAATTGTGAATTTGTCTGTAAATGCGTAGTTAACGCCCGATAAAAAATCTTACCGGCTTTTTCTGTGCCAATTGCGCCGGTTACCCCTTCGGCAAGCTGATAAAAGGCATGGTTGATAATGCTACTATTGATATGAACACCACCGTTATCCTGCTCTAAGACATAAAACTCGCTCATTTTCGCTGGATAAGGAAAACCATCTTGAATAAAAACCGAGTGTGGATCTTTCATATCGCGCTCTAACTTGACATCGCCTAAAGCCTCACCCATGCGCCAATTGAGCTTGCCATAGATATAACCTTCGACCAAAGTACCGAACACATCCGACATCGATTCGTTTAATGCGCCTGACTGATTTTTATACACCAAATTGGCGGTTTTTTGCGTCACGCCGTGGGCTAACTCATGCCCAACGACATCATAAGCCCCAGCAAACGGCGCACCGTCGCCAAACGACATAAACTGCCCATTCCAAAACGCATTGACTAAATTGTTATCGTAACGCACGACACCTAACATCGTACCACCTTGACCATCAAGTGAATTACGATTGTGCTTTTCTAAAAAATAATCATAAGTTTTTGATAAACCAAAACGACGCACTAACACCATCAGAAAGCGGCCATGAATTTGGATTATTCGAAGTAATATGAAAAAGATCGATAGAACCATCATTGCCTTGCGCATTATGGTTAGCATCAACAACAATAATGGCGCCTTTCACATCACCATCCGGCGGATTAGACGATTTGTCATACATTTTTTTGCTGGTATCAATCAAATAATACTTACCGCTCTGATTCCACACATTCAACGGTCTTTTCACGCCCAACAAATCAGTACCCGAACCCACGATATTGGCATTCATCACTTCGTTAAATGCCGTCAATACCGAGCCGTCTAAAGCATCAATCACGACTAGCCAACGTGAACTATCGGAAACATTGACCTCTTGCTTCCACGCTAAACGCACGGGCTTATCATCTAAAGCAAAATAAATCAGCTCAGCTTGGCTCACTGTTGCATTATCAGCATCGGGTACAGCAGCCTTGGCTTTGACCATAGCGTCATCAGCCGTCACCACTGGTGTGCTAGCGACACGGCTAGGCGTAGCAATATAAGTACCCTCGAATAAACTTACGTTACCACTGCTGTCTAAATGCACTGTCGCATCCGACGGCCATATAGGAATTTGATTGTATTGTTGATGATAGCGCAAATGGCTATAGCCTAAGTCGTCGGTGTTTTGGCTAAATAACACAAACTCCTCTTCAGGGACGTTAATGCTTAACAACGCTTTATGCTCCGATAAAAAATCTTGCGCGACTTGTTTACGCACCTCATCAGTTAACACTTTATGCGTAGACATCTTAAGCCGTTTATCGCTATCAGCGACTTTTAAATAGCGAATCGTTTTACTGCCTTGCCTTACCCGTAAACGAATATCACTACCAGTTTGCTCAATTAATTTAGCCGCCGCTTTACGTTGTTTAGGGGATAATTGTTTTAAATCGCTGCTTTTTTCATCAGTGCGCTCTAATAAATGCGTTAGCTTGTTCATTAATTTATTATTACGCTGAGTATCCTCGTCTGAGGGTGTGGTCAACACCGCTTGGTTCGACGCAGGTCCTGAATTTAACGGTTGTAACCGATTAATATCAGGAGGCGCGGCTGCAACAGTTAGCACACTACAAACCGACAAGCAACCTAACCCGATACTTAGCACGGATAAGTTTGCTTGATTTCGTTGAGTTATAATTTTTATAAAACGTGTTCACAATAATCTCCTGAGCTAAGCAATAGACAGAACTAGCGACAAGCAAGTATCAGATTAACAATATAAAATGTAAGGAAAGCGCGCAGTATAGACTTGACCATAAAACCCTGTCCAGCCTAACCGCTATAAGAGAAAATGGTAAAATTTCACCGCCTACATCACAGTTAAATATTACCGAACATGACGTTACAGATTAAACAATTAGGCCGACAAGACTACCTAACCATTTGGCGACAAATGCAAGCATTTACTGAGCAACGCCAAGCCACTACCAATGACGAATGCTGGATTGTCGAGCACAATCCCGTTTACACATTAGGCTTAGCTGGTAAGCGTGAACACTTGCTCGCCACCACAGAAATACCCGTTATCAACACTGACCGAGGTGGTCAAATCACCTATCACGGTCCCGGTCAAGCCGTGGTCTATACCCTACTCGATATCAAACGACACGGACTCACTATCAGACAACTGGTCAGCCTACTCGAACAAGCAATGCTAGCTGTATTAGCCGACTATGGCATAATGGCATACGCGCGCCCAGAAGCGCCGGGGGTTTATGTCGAAAGCAAAAAAATCGGCGCCATTGGTTTACGAATAAAAAACCATTGCAGTTATCATGGCTTAAGTCTAAACAATTGCATGGACTTAACCCCATTTAGTGGTATCAATCCTTGTGGCTATGCTGGGCTACAAACCACACAACTCGCCGATTTAGGCGTAGACATTGATACTAACCAACTCGCGACTCACATCGTACAAGCCATTAGCCAAAGATTAATCTTATGACATCGTATCAAGCACCGTCCCGCTCCACCCCTGATTCCCATCAACGTAGCACAGAAAAACTGGCGCGAATTCCCATTAAAGTAGAACCTACCGAACAGCTATTAAGAAAACCCGATTGGATACGAATTAAGCTCAGCACCGAACCTAAAGTCACTGAAGTAAAACAATTATTACGCGAACACAATTTACATACCGTTTGTGAAGAAGCCGCCTGCCCTAACCTAGCCGAATGCTTTAACCATGGCACAGCGACGTTTTATGATTATGGGCGATATATGTACGCGGCGCTGCCCATTTTGCGATGTCGCGCATGGTAAACCACTGCCGTTAGATGCCAACGAGCCTAAACGCTTAGCCGAGGCCATTCAGCATTTACAATTGCGTTATGTTGTGATTACCTCAGTCGATAGAGACGACTTGCGCGACGGCGGTGGCAGTCATTTTGCGGCCTGCATCAAAGAAGTGAGAGCGCTCACCCCTAATACCAAAATCGAAATATTAGTCCCAGACTTCCGAGGCAGAATCGAACCAGCGCTCACTGCGCTCGCTGAACAACCTTGCGATGTGTTTAACCACAACTTAGAAACCGTTCCTAGGCTATACAAAATGGCTAGACCCGGTGCCGATTACCAAACCTCATTAACGCTATTACAACGTTTTAAAGCATTACATCCCTGCATACCCACTAAATCTGGCCTGATGTTAGGCATAGGTGAAGAGCTAGATGAAGTTAAACAAGTCTTACAAGATTTGTTAGCACATGGCTGCACCATGCTCACTTTAGGCCAATATTTACAACCAAGCACCGCGCACTTACCGGTAGCGCGCTACTTAACGCCGGAAGAATTTACCGAATTAGGCGCTTACGCACAAACCTTAGGTTTTCAACACGTTGCGAGTGCACCGTTAGTTAGGTCGTCATATCATGCTGACTTGCAAGCAAAAAACATTATAAATCAATGATTTAATCAAATAAAAGAAACAAACCGTTCAACTAGCTTATTCTTGACTACGTGCTTAAAGCTGCTTAGAAAGCACTAATGGTTATTTAAAATCAGTTACTTAATGCTATGAAAGGCTTATAATGTCCGCTCTTTCAACAACCGAAATAATCACTATGAGCGCAATACAAGCAGCAAATAACGTTTTATCACAAGAAATAGCTTTACTCGGCAATTGTGGCTATGACATCCAAGACAACCGCATCGTCATCAACATCGCTGAAATCAGCAATCACCGCCCACAAGGTGATATAAGCGGCACCTTAGCTATAGAACTTTGGGCATTTAAAACACCTCAAGCGACCGATACTAGCGAAGGTCACTTATTAGCAGCCACTACGATTGGTGAGCTATATGGCGAACATTATTTAAGTAATTGCCGCTATGATTTGATTTTTCAAGAACCGCCTGCGGGAAAATGGTATTTTGCATTATTACTACGCGAATGGACTGCCGACGGTTACACCACGCGTGATCAAATCATTTTCTCGTTACCTTACACGGCAAACAAACCCGCAATTATCCGCAGTGAAAGCGATAACATCATCAACGTCGATTTTACCGCTGGCAAAGAAACATCGGGAAAAGCAGCCGAGCCTGTTAAAGCGACGACTAAAACTAAAGCGCCAGAAGCCCCCAAAGCAGTTTCACTCAATGAAGCGGCTCTTGAAGAAATCAAAGCAGTAAAAGGTATATCAAAAAACCTTGCTGAAAACATTGTCTCAACCCGCCCCTTCTCATCACTAGACGAATTATTAAAAGTCAAAGGGATGGGTGAGAAATTGCTAGCAAGAATTCGCGCGTATATCTCGCTTTAAAAAGCTATCAAAGCAGGGTATCGGCGAAGCGTCAATGTTTACGGTAGCCTGCTTTAGACACACCGGCATGAGTAAGTCAGTAAACTCAATACTGTTCAGCGCATAACATGAGCAAAGACCTAACCCATTCCGCTCTCGACCGACAAAACATTCTCAACAACTCTTACGCGCTAGCCGAAATTGAACAAGCGATGGGCATTCAGAGAGGCGTTTTGAAGATAAAACATTTATTAGGCGCTGAGCCCTAAGTGTTTGATTTTATAAAAAATAATAAAAAAGCATTTGCCTGTTATCGTTAACATTGCTCAGAAGCCTAAAACTCAGTATCTTTGACTTACGCGCGTTGGCAACCTGGCCATGCTGGTATCGGAGAAAATATAATGCTCATCGACCAATCTTGTTTACAAGTTAACCGTCGCCGCTTTTTAAAAATTTTATCTTTTATTTCCGTCGCGTCATGGTTTGAGGGGCTAGCTGGCTGTAACGCATTAGGTCCTATCAGAATTGCCGGCCACACATGGCCTGGTTATGAATTCTTATTTCTTGCCCGCGATATGGGCTGGATGAAACCAGAAGATACCGTTTTTGGTAGAAACCCAAAACGCTACTGAATCTATAGAACTTTTGTTGAACGGCACAGTTCAAGGAGCAGCCTTGACACTAGACGAAACCTTGCTCGCCATTAAACAAGGCATACCTCTTTACATAGTATTAATATTCGACGTATCGTCTGGCGCTGATGTCTTAATGGTTAAACCACATATCAAAAGCCTATCTGAATTAAGAGGCGCACGAATAGGCGTTGAAACCACTGCTGTTGGGGCGCTAATGTTAAAAAAAATCATGGCTAAGGCCGGTTTGCTTGCAGCTGATATTAAAATTGTTCATATTAATAGCAATTCCCACTTCACTAGCTGGCAAAACAACACGATAGACGCATTGATTACTTATGAACCGACTGCGACAAAAATTGAACAATTAGGGGTTACTCGATTATTTGATAGTCGGGAAATACCCAATACCATTTTTGATGTTTTGGCCGTGCGCAGGAATGCTGCTCAAGCATATAGCCAACAGCTTCAAGCTCTGATAAGCAGTCATTTCAAGGCACAAAGGGCCTGGAAAACCAATCCTATTGACACCGCTTACCGTCTATCGAAACGATTAGGTGCCCAAGCAGAAGATATACAACTGTTTTATCGAGGCCTGCAATTACCTGATCTCATTTATAATCGTCATATCTTAGATGGTTCGGCTAGCGAATTAAATGCATTGGCAACGGAACTTGCTACCCTAATCAACATGAATCCTAACCTAATTCCAGCAGACTTTTTTACGGCTGCTTATTTGCCTAAATCCTGACATTATGACCCTCTTTACCCGTTTTGTTTTAGTATGGGTTGGCTTGTTATTAAGCTTTACATGTTTCTCAGAAAATACTCTTAAGATTGGTTTACTGGCCTATCGACCTAAAGCTCAAGTCGAAGCGCATTGGCAAGCGTTGATTCCCTATTTAAATGAATATTTCAAAGAGCGTCACCATGCTGAGCGCTTCCAGCTCAAGGTTTACGACTACTCGGAATTAGAATCAGCTATTCAGCGCAGAGAAATCGATTTTATCGTCACTAATCCTGCTAACTATGTAGTACTGGAGCATCGACTAGGCTTAACACAACCGCTAGCTGGATTGGTAAGCGAATATCAGGGCATTCCGATGCGAGGCTTTGGCGGCGCTATGTTGATAAAAGCTGACCGTAGCGATTTAAAAACCTTAGATGACATCAAGGGAAAGCGCATTGGAGCAATTGGCATAAACTCTTTCGGCGGTTACCAAATGCAGGCTTTCGAATTAGCAGAGCATGGTCTGAATATAACTAAGGAAGCAAAATCCATAGAGATGTTTGGAGTGCCACATGACAAGATTATTCAAGCGCTAATTGAGGGACGAATTGATGTAGGTTTCGTGCGTAGCGGCCTACTGGAGGAAATGCTCAACGAAAAAAAAGTGGCCCCGGGCATATTGAAAGTACTTAACTTACAAGACTTACCAGGATTTCCTCTAGCTGCCTCAACACGACTTTATCCCGAGTGGCCTATCGCTGCACTGCCGCATGTAAACCCAGAGCAAGCGGGGAAATTTACTGCCGCTTTATTGTCATTACCCCAAGGCGGCACTATTACCAAAGCGATGGGAATTTACGCTTTCGCCATTCCTTACAATTACGAACCAGTACGTGAGTTAGTTAGAATCTTAAGAATTCCGCCCTATGATACACAACCTAAAATTACCTGGGAGGATATTTGGCTCAACCACTGGCCAATCATCATCACATTAGCACTATTCGTGTTGCTGATATTAGTCTTAATAGTGACTCTATTCAAATACAACCGAGAACTTATTTCTACCCGCCAGCAACTCGAAGAGGATGCCAAACATCTCGAATATGAAAAAGCCCATCTTAGAACGCTAATTAACACCATGCCAGATTTAGTTTGGCTTAAAGACCCGAACGGTGTTTATCTCACCTGTAATCGTTTATTCGAACAGCTCTATGATGCCAAAGAATCTGAAATCATAGGCAGAACCGATTATGACTTCAATGAAAGTGAATTAGCCAAGTTTTTTCGGGAACATGATTTAGCTGCCATAGCTGCGAACTCGCCTCTAATGAACCAGGAATGGCTAACCTTCAAGACTAACGGTTATTGTGGTTTCTTTGAAACAATTAAAACGCCTATGCACGATTCCAGTGGAAAATTGATAGGTGTGCTAGGCATAGCGCGAGACATCACCGAACGACAGCAACGTGAAGAGGCTTTAGCCGAAAGCGAAGAACGCTTTCGTAAACTGTTTGAAGACACAATGGATGCGTCCATATTGCTACAAGATGGGCATTTTTCCGATGCTAATCGCGCTTGTCTGGAAATGTTTGGGATTACGTCTACTGAGATGTTCTGTCAGCTATCTCCAGACGCACTATCGCCAGAGCGGCAGCCTGACGGAATGCTGTCAAGCATTAAGGCCGATGCCATGACTAATATAGCTTTAGAACAAGGTGCCCATTTTTTTGAATGGGAGCACAAACGCGCAAATGGCGAATGTTTTCCGACCGAGGTCTTAATGACCCGTATCTTACATAAAAATCAAAAGATTATTCACGCAGTCGTTCGAGATATTTCCGATAGGGTAACAGCTGAAAATGCTGTTCGCAAAGATACCGAATTACGCAAACAAATATTGGAATCGATTCCAGGCATTTTTTATCTGTTTGACCAAAACGGACGCTTTATTGTGTGGAATAGTAATATGGAAAAGCTGAGTCAGCGCAGTAAAACAGAAGTGGCCGCAATGCACCCTCTGGACTTGTTCGACATTCCTGATAAAGCCAAAGTCGAAAAGGAAATCAATCGAGTGATGACCGAAGGTAGCGGCAGCGTTGAAGCCGATATGCTAGTCAAACATGGCAACAAGATACCTTATTTCTGGACAGGCGCTAGAATCGAAATAGATGGTCAGCCTATGTTAATCGGTATAGGTACTGATATTAGCGAGCGCAAGCAAGCAGAAATTGCCTTACAAAATAGCGAAAACAACTTAAATCGAGCTCAGGCAATTGGCCGAATTGGTAGTTGGACCATTGATCTGGCTAATAACCAATTACTGTGGTCAACTGAAACCTATCGTATCTTCGGAATCCCTCTAGGAGAAAATGTCGACTTAGCTAGATTTATTAGCACTGTACATCCAGACGACCGTGAAAAGCTCTTTCTAGCCTGGAATGCCGCATTGGACGGCAGCGATTATGACATCGAACATCGCATCGTCGTAAACGGGCAAACCTTATGGGTTCGCGAACTGGCCGAGATTACACACTCAAAAGATGGAAAACCACTATCAGCCGTCGGTACCGTACAAGATATTACCGAACGCAAACTGATTTTGGAGCAACTTGATGAGGAGCGCCGTCGCCTTCGCGACATTATCGACGGCACTCACGCAGGCACCTGGGAATGGAATCTACAAACTGGCGCGTGCTATTTCAACGAGCGCTGGGCCGAAATTTTCGGTTATACGCTGGCTGAGCTATCTCCTTTTAATACTGACACCTGGAAAGCATTTATCCATCCAGATGACTATAAGCTGGCAAATCGGCTTTTGCAGGAGCATTTCGACGAAAAATCCGATTATTACGAATGCGAAGTTCGAATGAAGCACAAGCAAGGACATTGGGTATGGGTATCCGACCGAGGGCGCTTGATTAATCGAACGCCAGAGGGTAAGCCACTACTTATAAGTGGAACACATGTAGATATTACTAAGCGCAAACATGCCGAGCAGGAACTTAAGGCTAGTGAACAGCGTTTCAGAAACATGGCCGAAAACACCACTGACTGGTTATGGGCCTGCGATTTGCAGGGCCAGCACATCTACTCAAACCAAGTCTGTGTCGACTTTTTTGGCTATGGGTTTGAGCAATTAAGAACCATCGATACGACTAATTTAATTCATCCCGATGACCTGCAATTATTCATTTCAACCCTAGACAACGCAGCCAAACATAAAACCGGCTGGAAAAATATCGTCATTCGCTGGAAAGGTCGGCAAGGCACCTACTTATCACTAGAGTCCAGCGGTGTAGCAATACTAGATGAGTCTGGTAACGTCATCGGATTTCAAGGAATCGACCGAGATATTACCGAGCGTTTACAGGCCCAACAAGCATTGAAGGAAAGCGAATTTTTCCTGCGAGAAAGCCAACGAATCGGTAATTTAGGCGGCTGGCGAGCAAACCCAATGGCCAATACGCTTATGTGGACTGAAGGTGTATACAACATTGTGGATATGCCACTAGATTACACCCCCGACCTGAAAACCGGTCTTGATTTTTATCCACCCGACTCACGTGAGCGGGTAGTCGCTAGTTTGAATAACACCTTGACCACTGGACAGCCGTTTTCAATTGAAGTTGAGGTACGCGATAGTAAAGGTGTCTTAAAAGGCGTCGAACTCAGAGGGTTTCCGCATTATCAGGGAGAACAGATTGATTACTTAATGGGAACCTTGCAAGACATCACTGAGCGTAAACGCTCAATTGAAAATTTACAAAAACTTTGGTTGGCCGTAGAACAAAGCCCAAACATCATTATCATCACTAATCTTGATGCTAAAATCGAATATGTCAACCGTAGATACCAGGAAGCCACAGGCTATTCCAACCAAGAAGCAATCGGACGCATACCGGAAATTATGCAATCCCAAAATAATGGGCAAGCAAACGGCTTATCTGTCTGGAACGCATTGAAAGACGGCAAACAGTGGTCTGGAGAGTGCGTCAATAGGCGCAAGGATGGAAGCGAGTATATCTTGCAAGCTTATATTTCGCCCGTTTGTCAATTGAATGGCGAAATTAGCCATTATTTATTAATTGAGGAAGATATAACCGAAAAGAAACGCATGGCGGAAGAACTCAACGCCTACCACCATCATCTGGAAAATCTGGTTAAGTCGCGCACCATAGAACTAGAACAAGCAAGAGAAGCGGCAGAAATGGCATCACGCTCCAAAAGTGTCTTTTTGGCTAACATGAGTCATGAAATTCGGACACCAATGAATGCGATAATGGGTATGACACACTTATTGCGACGCGATTTGCACGACCCTAAACATCTGGACAAATTAAGTAAAATTAACGTAGCAAGCAAACACTTGCTCGGTCTTATCAACGATATTCTCGATTTATCCAAAATCGAAGCAGAACGCCTAACCATAGAGGAAACCGCTATCAACCTAGGCTCAATAATCGATCACGTATGCAGTATGATGATGGATCGAGCACTCAATAAAGGTATTGCCTTTATTCAGGAAATTGACCCATTGTTAAGAGACTTAACATTGTCGGGTGACCCATTACGAATTGGGCAAATTTTGATTAATTATGTTGGAAACGCCGTTAAATTTACCGAACGCGGGCAAATTGCTCTAAGAGCCAAATTACTGTCGCAAAATGACCAAAATGTTGATGTGCGCTTCGAGGTTCAGGACACTGGCATTGGCATGACAGAGGAACAACAAGCCAGAGTATTCGATGCGTTTGAACAAGGTCATACCTCCACCACCCGAAAATACGGAGGCACGGGGCTAGGATTAACAATCAGTCGTCATCTCGCTCATATGATGAAAGGTGAAGTTGGCGTTAAATGCTCAGAGGGAATAGGCTGTATTTTTTGGTTTAATGTCACTCTAAACCGTATTGACCCATCTTCTTTACCCGTTGCTATCAAGGTAGGGGCTATCGATTTTCGCCACAATGCCACTATTCTGCTAGTCGAAGACAACGAAATTAACCAAGAAGTCGCAAAACAGCTTCTGGAATCGACGGGGCTCATAGTTGATGTCGCTTGGCATGGCGGCGAGGCCTTGGAGCTAGTTAAACACAAGCACTATGATTTGATTCTGATGGATATGCAAATGCCCGTTATGGATGGGCTCGAAGCCACGCGCCAAATTCGTCTATTGCCCGCCTATGGTTCGATACCCATCATTGCCATGACTGCAAATGCCTTTGAAGAAGACAAACAACAATGCATGATAGCGGGAATGAACGATTTTCTGTCAAAACCGTTTGACCCAGACATGCTATTTAGCGTGTTAATCCGCTGGATACCCAAACCGAGCAAAATGCAAGCCAATTCAACTGAGCCTCAAATCGAGTTATCTATCCTGACAAATAGTCCACAGTTAAATGTCGATAATGGCTTGCGCAGTTTTAGCGGCAAACAAGAAAAATATCTTGAATTCCTAAAGCGCTTTTTAACAATACATGCAAATGACGCATCGCTTATCGAAACCATGCTAGCAAATGGTGACAGAGAAGCAGCACGCAGACAGGCGCATAGCCTA
The DNA here is from genome assembly GCF_000963695.1 of Methylocucumis oryzae. GTDB lineage: Bacteria > Pseudomonadota > Gammaproteobacteria > Methylococcales > Methylomonadaceae > Methylovulum > Methylovulum oryzae. Next base: position 18,457 of record NZ_LAJX01000002.1, on the reverse strand, counting down.
AAAGGAGTAGCGGCGCTATTAGGTCTTGAACAAGTGCGTGAATCCGCCTTAACACTGGAGCAAGAACTAAAACTGCCGGAATCCGTCAGTGATATTGGAATGCTAATTGCTGGCTTAAGCGAAGCTATTAAAACTGGCGAAATTACAATACGGAAAATAATGACAGGCCACCAAGCAGATGCCCCGAAACTAATCAATCAGTTAGAACTAAAACAGCGAATTGTTATGTTAGAGTCGTCACTACTAACCAACAACTTAGAAGCCATTAACGTCTGGCGGGAAATCGAGCCACAGCTTTCGGAAATAATTAACAACGAAAGGCTCGAGAACCTACGTCAGCAATTAGAGCAGTACGACTTGCCAGCAGCACTGGAAAATTTACGGAGTATCATTGAAGAATATCCGCAACTACATTCGTATTGAAGCAGCAATTCTAAATTTAGTGGTACTAGGAGCTAGAATATCTCGCGAATTCATAAAATCCCTAAATTGAGAATTGCTTGCATAAATTTATAACATGCTCTTATATCTTGTTAATAATTCAGTCAGCTCAACTGAGGGCAAGGGACGTGCAAAAAAATAACCTTGAGCTTCTTCGCAACCTAAACTAATCAGAAAATTAACTTGGTCACTCGTTTCAACACCTTCGGCAATGCAATTAAGCTCTAAACTAGCCGCTAAACTGATAATAGATTTTATTAAACCTTCATCATGTGAATCGCCCGGTATATCACGGACAAACGACTGGTCAATCTTAATCTTATCTAATGGAAAACTCTTCAGATAGCTAAGATTAGAATAGCCTGTGCCAAAATCATCCACTGAAAATCGCACACCACAACTTCTTAATTGATTCATTATTTGCATCAACTTATCTGGCTGTAATGCTAAAGTAGACTCAGTTAGTTCTAGCTCTAAGTAGTTCGGCGGCAAACCTGAGCGCTCTAACGAAGATAAAATTTGCTCTAACAAGTTATTATTGTTAGCAAACTGAACGGCTGAGACATTGACTGCAATGACAATAGGATAACCTAGCTCTATCCATAACTTCGCTTGCTGACAGGCTCGCTCAATAACAAATTGCCCTAGCGTATTAATAAACCCGGTGTCTTCTGCAACGCTGATAAATTCTATCGGCGAGATATAACCTTTTGTAGCGTGATGCCAACGTATGAGCGCTTCAGCCCCTTTAATCTTTCCACTAGCCATCTCATACTGCGGCTGATAAAACAGACTAAACTCATTCAGTTCATAGCCGCGCCGCATCTCAATATCCAACGACATACGCAGCATTGCTTTCTGATTCATCTCAGTAGTAAAAAACTGATAAGTATTGCGACCGCAACTTTTAGATTGATACAAGGCGGTATCCGCTTTTTTTAATAACGTATCAAAATCATCGCCATCATTTGGACAAACACTAATGCCAATACTACAACTTAAGTCGAATTGAGAACCGTCGATATAAAATGACTCACTAATCACTTTGAGTATTTTTTGTGCGACCTCACCCGAATCTTCTGCTACTTGCAATCCGGTCAGGATAATAACAAACTCATCCCACCCACACGACTGACTGTATCACCCTCTCGTATGCAATTTTGTAATCGATTGGCCGCTTCTATCAATAACTTATCGCCTACTGGATGACCTAGGCTATCGTTAATATTTTTAAAATGGTCTAAATCTAAATAAATCATCGCAATAGTAAAGGACAAACGCATGGCCTGGGCATGTGCTTGGGTAAATCTATCTTTTAAAAGTACGCGATTAGGCAATCCCGTTAGTGCATCATGGGTTGCTAGATATTCATAGCGCGCTTGCGCTTCTTTATACTCGGTTATATCTGAGAATACCGCAATATATTCAGAAATATGGCCTTGAACAGTTTTAACAATAGAAATACTTAACCATTGCGGATAAATATTCCCACATTTTCGCCTATTCCAAATTTCTCCTTGCCAATAGCCATAAGTATTAATTTCTTGCCACATCGCTTGATAAAAATCGGCACCATGTTTGCCTGATTTTAAAATACTAGGACTTTGACCATAGACCTCTGTCTCAGAATACCCTGTAATTTGGGTAAATGCATGATTAACTGAGATAATTTTTACATCATTATTGGTAATCATTACTCCCTCGCAACTAGAGCGAAATACTTGAGCATGTAATTCTAATAATCGCCGGTTACGATTATGTTGTAGTAATATCCAAGTATTGTTAGCAATGATTTCCAATAAAGCACTATCAACTTCGTTGTAAACATCAGCTTTATCGCCAACACCCATAATTAGAACAACGGCATCGTCATTCAAAACAGGTGTCGTCATATAGCGTATACATTCGCCACGCCTGGTGATTACACAAGGTTTATCTTTAACGGCTAAATTGTCGTTGTGTACTATCGACTTTCTAATTCTAAGCGTATCGAGTAATAAAGCCGCCTCTGATATGGCATAGTATTCATTAAATTCTTTTCTATTCGAACATGCACATAATGTTAAGGCTGTTTGGTCTTCGTTAACGAAATAAATATAACCTAACTGACTCGCTGTTAACTCTTGTGCTTGGTTTAGGGCATATTGCAATAATTCGGCCTCCTCCATGCGAGTTGCCTGCTTGGTCAGCTTTAATAGCGCTTGGTTGCGTTTAAAGTTTAGCTGTTGCTGTTGTTCAGCATCGTACTTATTACAGAGTTGCGCAACTAATTCAGAAATAGCCTTAATATACAATTTATCTTCTTGATTCAACTGCTTGTCGTCAATAGGGTGATAACCTATTTTTAACTCAACAATGCCACCATTCTGTAACGTAATTTGAAATTGACTAAAAGGGTTTAAAGCGCTAATTGCAGAATTCGCATATTGGCAACCTTGATAAGTCAAACTCACGTGTGCTTTTTCAGGATATGTCAAACCAGAAGGAATAATATCGACGATTTTTTTAAAGAATACTGTAATGCTGGCTTCTTGATGATTAAGCTTTGAAAGCGAGTAAATTGCATTAATCTGCTTAATGCGCGCATTAAGTGCTTTAGCTTGTTGCTCGAGACGAGCATCACGCTCTAACAGTTGCTGCTCGTCGTGCTTACGCTGAGTTAAATCTACGAATGTTTTAATGATGTAGTCGATTTCGCCAGATTCTTTTCGCTCACAATAAACACCCATTTCCACGGGAATCACTGCCCCATACTTGTGAATTAAGCGTATTTCTAAGCGATAGTTGGAAATTTCATTGCTAAGAATGTGATTAAATTGCAATTGGACGTTAGCACTATCCTGTGTATGTGTTAAATCTAGCAAATTTTTTTGCTAGTAATTCAGTACGAGTATAGCCGAGTAATTGACATAAGGTTTGATTCACATCCTGCCATTGTTTATCAGGATTAACCGTCGCAATCCCAACTGGTGCTGTTTCAAAATAAGCGCTAAATCGACGCCGTTGCAATTCAATCATAGCCGTTTGTTGAATACGCTGCGTTTGGTCGATAATTATTACAATAAATTGTAACTCGCTAGGTTGGTTGGCTAGCGAAACAACATTCAAATCAGCAGTAAATTCAGGCTGCTGATTTGGATGTAGTGATATCTCATCCGACACAGGCAAACCCGTTTCTGTCGCTTGATTTATTAAATTACGGAAAAGACGGTGATGTGATTTACTCACAAGGCGCGGGAAATAATGCGAACACAGGGCTTGCAAACTCATATTAAAGCGTTTTTCCGCACTGAAATTGGCATTATGAATAATGCCATAGCTATCTATGACGAATACAGGTAAGGGTAAATAATCAAATAATTGGCTAAAGCGTTGAAAAGCGCTATCTTTTTTTAGGTTGGCGTCACGTAACTCTTCATTTTGAATTTCTAACTCCGCTTGGTAAATTTTCAAGTTCTCTATTAGTTCCGAAAAATCAACGCCGCCCTTTTGAATTGCCTTTAACGCAAAATCATAATTACCTCTTTGTAATTCTTGTAATGCTGTTTTTTGGATTTTTTCCTTACTAACATCATTTGTAAGCTCTTGAAAATGTGGCTCATTTTCATTCAATTCGGCCATAGTTATCCCCTTCAACCCACGGAGTAATATTAACATGACTAACAACCGCGCCGATGTTATGGTGCTTAATCGGCGTCACGTGCATTAAGAACCATCTTTTTTCTGTAGTGGAATGGCAAGGATATTTAATAGAAAAATTTTCACTTTCTCCTGCCAACACACGTTTAATCCCTTGCCTCGCTAAAGTCGCAATATCAACATCAGGTCCAACACGAACTTGACACATTTCTAAGTAATTAACACCCGGCCCAGTATGTAATAACCCGCGATCACCATTATTTTCCGCAAAATCGCGCCAAGCTTTATTCACTAACGTTATTCGCCCTTCGGCATCGAGTACAGCAATATGTTCTGACAATGAATCTAAGATGCTTTGTAAACGTTGTGCATCCTTAACTTGGGTAATATTAATGAATGTAATGACTGCACCATTAATATTACGCGGTTTATCGATGTAAGGTAGGATGCGTACTAAATACCAAGTACTATTCCAATCCCTAATTTCTCGGTCGACAGCTTGTGCATTATCGATGACTCGTAGCAAATCTGTTTTTAAATCTGGATAATCCAGTTCATGGGTAAAATCACTGAGCAAACGTCCTACATCGGCCTCACAAAAATTAAAAATACTACATGCCTCTGATGTAAAACGAGTGATTTGTAAATTAGCATTGACAAACACAGTCGGGATTAAGGCCGCTCGCGTCATATTGTCTAAATCTGAATTTGCACGGTTCAAGATTTCAATTTTCTCTTGGTTTTCCGCATTGACGGTATACAGCTCCTCATTAACCGATTGCAATTCTTCATTAGTACTTTGCAATTCCTCATTAGATGCCATTAATTCTTCATTAGTCGCCTGGAGTTCTTCATTAGCTGTTTGAAGCTCTTCAATCGTGGCTTGCAAAGTATCTTGTGTTGAAGAAAGCTCGCGCTCTAGTAGTTGTATACGCTCATTAGAAATATCATAAAAATCTAATTCTGGACTGCTACCATTTTGCTTTTGATGATTGTGTAAAACTTCAAACGCTATCAAATAATATTTTTCAGTATCAATTTCGCAAATAATAGGCGTAACAACTAAACGTACATTGAGTTTTTCTGAGCTATGAGAATCAATAAATTCCACTTCTGAACTGGATTGAATTTTATCTCGTAACACTTTGTGCAATAAAGTAACTCCTACTGGAGCGAGTTTATCTATGAGTAACTTTGATATATCAAGACTAGCACTTCCCGTTGGAATTTCCATAAAACGGCGCACATCGCCATAAACATGAATAAGCTCACGATGCTCATTAACTAACATCGCAGGAGGTGAATATTGTTTTAAAAGATGCGACTGACCTGCTTCTGTAATTGTCGATTCTGTCCGACATGTCAGATCTCGTTTAATTTGATTGAATCTCACCCTTTTATCATTACGAGTCACTGTATTATTAAAGTGTAACGGTAATAAAGCCGGGCGTAACACTCGATAAATTTTGTGTTTGCTCTGAACAACCGAAAACTCTTTATACAAAGAGCCTAATGATTCACTTGAGCCTAATAACAAAAAGCCATTTTGTGCTAATGCATATTGAAATCTTAGCAAGGCTTTTTCTTGCGCTTGCAGCTCAAAATAAATCAGCATATTACGACAACTCACTAAATTCATACGTGTAAACGGTGGATCATCTAAAATATTATGCCTAGCAAACACAATACACTGGCGAATTTCGTTGTTTACAACATACTGATTACCACTGCGCGTAAAAAAACGATTTAAACGCTCCTCTGAAAGTTCATTCACAATCGCCTCGGAATAAAACGCCTGCACTTGCAATATCGATATAATGCTGCTCGACATCGGTAGCAAAAATTTTTTAATTGCGGCCAACGACCTAAATAATCAAAGGTTTCATAAAATAATATGGCTAATGTATAAGCCTCTTCACCTGTAGAACAGCCAACAACCCACACACGAATGGGTTGATTGTTTGAATATTCTTCAACAATCTTAGTGATAACATCATTTTTTAGAGTCGCAAACGTCTCGCCATCTCGAAAAAAACTCGTCACGGAAATTAATATATCTCGCCTAAGCGTCAAAATCTCATTGCGATCAACTTCTAACAAGCGCAAATAGCTTTCTAAATCGATAACATGTCTAACTTTCATGCGCCGCTCAACTCGGCGCTCGACTGTAGCTCGTTTATACTCGTTAAAATCAATACCCCCTACTTGATGCAATAAATGGATAACATCTTCGATTGGGTTTACCAATTTAGCCTTGGAAGGCTTGGTTAGCTTAACAGGAATTTTTATAACATTATTCAGATGCTCAACAATCCTAGGGGCTAGCATTTCAGGCGGCATTACCTCATCTACTAAGCCTGTAGCAATGATACTACGAGGCATACCATCGAATTTGGCAGACTCAGGCGTCTGAGCGAGTAGCAAACCACCGGCATCATTAATGGCAACGGCACCGCGCGTACCATCGGAGCCCGTGCCAGATAAAATTACCCCGACTGAACGATTAGCAAACGCCTTAGACAACGAGGTAAAAAATAAATCGATTGGCAGACTTAAACCATGTGGATTTTTAGGTACGAGTCTTAACTCATTACCCGCCATCGTCATATTTTTACCAGGCGGGATTAAAAAAACATGGTTAGGTAGAATTTGCATACCATTTTCTGCCATGAGCACAGGCATTTTAGTATGACGTGCCAGCAAATTATCCATCATACTTTTATGGTCTGGCGACAAATGCTGCACAACCACAAAACAGCACCAGAATTTGATGGTAATTGATCAAATAGACGCTCTAAAGCATCTAAGCCACCCGCCGAAGCCCCAATTGCAACGACAAAACCATCAAATTTTTCATTGGGCTTTTTAAGTTTTTTAGCTTTAGCTTCCTTAGTAACGTCCGAATCCGACTGTCCCGTATTTCCTACCATAATCTAAAACACCCTTATTTATCAGAGAGAAATGTGCGTTTACAACTGTACGAAATCAACTTGGGAAATGAGCACAAAATAATATTAACAATATATTGTTTGTAGATGCGGATTTATCCTCACTGTGCGAACGACCGCAACTACAGATACCGATTTTAATTCATGCACATTCTTTAAATGGCTTACCCAAAGCCAGCATACCCAGAAATATGCTTAAAGCTTTGCGCCCATCACCGCTTGATTCTAGCAATCCATGCCAGAATCACACGCTAAATTTATAGGCTGCTACCAGAAAGAGATAACTCAATACTCATCATCCAACTCCTCCGCCAATTTACCTTTTCTGGTATAGCTAGGTGCAATACTGATTAACATAGATACCAAGGTAGCGACATAAGGCACGGCTTGTACAGATAACACGGAAATCCATAGCTTGCCGCTGAGGTTGTCGAAGTGTTCTAGCATCGCCATGCTGATGATAGCGGCGGCGAGTAGCATCAGTAACATGACTTCCTCACGGATAATCATTAAGCCTTGAATTAATGCACCTTGCGCTTCGTACTTAGGTGTGCGCATGAACGGCTTACCTGAAGTGAACAAGCCTTGTATCGTACCTTTAGCCACGGTATGGGTTAACGATAAACCGGCTAAAGCTGCACCTAATGATTGTAAGACAGAACACGGTACACGTGCTTGGTATAACCATAAACCACGCAACACTTTGAAAGCGAATAAACCTATGGTGGGCAATAAGAAGGCATTGACCGGTAATTCGCTGTGGATAGGGTCGTAAACGATTAACGCCGTTAATAATAAGCTAGTCATCGTAAACAACAATGCTAACGCGTCAGAAAACCACGGTAACCAACCGGCAACGAAGTAATAACGTTGTGCAGCGGTCAGCGGTGATTTTTTGCTCGGTAAGAAACTACGCCAATGTGCTTTGATGATTTGCATAGCGCCGTAAACCCAACGGAAACGTTGTGTCATATAGCCGGAGAACGTATCAGGCATTAAACCTTTACCAAACGAGTCTTTCACATACACCGAATCGTAACCGGCTTCGTACAGTCTTAAGCCTAACTCGCTGTCTTCGCAAATACACCATTCAGCCCAGCGTCCGACTTCGATTAACGCCGATTTGCGAATCATCGTCATCGTGCCATGTTGAATAATCGCATTGTATTCGTTACGTTGCACCATGCCGATATTAAAGAATCCGGCGTATTCCCAGTAACACATATTTTTAAACGAGCTTTGTTTACGGTCGCGGTAGTCTTGCGGCGATTGCACAAAGCCGACGTTTTCATTATCGAAATACGGCACCATGCAGTTCAACCAATCCGGCGATAAGATATAGTCGCTATCGATAATTGCGATAATCTCAGCATCGCTAGCGGTTTGTTCTAACGCGTGGTTAATCGCACCGGCTTTAAAGCCCGGCCAATTTTCTAAATGGAAAAACCGAAACATAGGCCCTAAGCGTTCGCAATCATCGCGCACCGGCTCCCATACCGCTGGATCTTTAGTATTATTATCCATCACTAATACTTCTAAGTTCGGATAATCGACTTTCGCTAACGCTTCTAGCGTTTTTCTGACCATCGCCGGTGGTTCGTTATGAATCGGTAGGTGTAAAGATACTTTGGGATATTTGAATTCAGGACTAGGTGTTAACGGCTGAAACGTTCTAGCGCTTTTTCTATGCCAAACTACTTCGGCAATTTCCAAGCTTTCTATCATTAAGATAAGCGCTGCCAACACTTGCATTAAGATTAAAATCACCCAAAACACGATGGTTAACGGAGTTTGATATTGCTGTGCGCCGACAGAAACTGACCAGAAAATAGTTGAAGCGGCTAAGTTAGTAATGACGCCAAAAAATACAATGCCAGGTAATTGTAGCGTTCTACGCGTAAACAAAAACAAGGCCATTAACACAGCACTGAAGATCGTCGCACCCGTGGCCCAATTTGACCAATTAGGTAACGCAATCACATCGCCATCCATAGGATATTTTGCGGCTCTATCGGCGTTAAAAATACCCCAATAAGCACCGGCAGAGCCTTCTATCGATTGCTTCCACGGCTGGTCAAAGGCTTCAACGATGTAATAAGTGACTTTTTCTTTATCGGCGCGATTTAAAAATTCGCGCAAGACTTTAGCTTGATTCGATACCGATGCTGTCGCATGGCGCGCCGGTTGCCCATCCGATGGCCAGCCGATTTCAGTAATAATCACAGGTTTGTTGGGGTAGGCTTTTTGTACATCGTGATAACGGTCAAAAATATAATCGACCGCATCATCAGCGGAAATCCCTTCCCAATACGGCAAGATGTGCACCGCAATAAAATCAACTTCTTCAACCAATTTAGGGTGTTTTAACCATTCTGCCCAGGTTTCTGAGGTACTGACCGGACGCCAGCTATTGGTACGCTTTTTTACGTCGCGTATATATTCAATCAACGCGGCTTCAGGAATGTCGTTCCTCAGCATCACCTCGTTACCCACCATTAAACGAATGATTTTAGGGTTATTTTGCCGAGTAATATCGATTAACGTCTCAATCTCTTGCTTGTTCTTTTCTAAATTACCGTCTATCCAAGCACCTAAGGTGACATTGAGATTATGCTTAGCGGCAACTTCAGGAATTTTATGCTGGCCTCTGAGCATACTATAGGTTCTAACTGCATGAACTTTGTTTTCTAACAAGGCCAAATCTTTATCTATGTCCTCGCTTTTAACAAAAATATTATCTCTAGGGTCGTCGCCTTTACGCGTAGGGTCATAGGTCAACCCCATCGTGGTTTTAGTCCAGGGTTGCAACTGCAACGGGTTGTTCACATAACTCCAAATGCTGAAATTAATCATAACCAGCAATGCAAGTGCAAATAGAGTTGCTATCTTTTGTTTCATTGGAATGCTCGACTTCGCTGAACGCTGTTGGGGAATATTTTGAGGAAATCTTAGCCGATAAAAGCTGAATATTTGTTAACTAAGAAATCCGGTATACATATCGAAGAGGCTTGACATCAACATTAGCATCACTCGACGGCTTCAAATCGCCGTCAGTAATGCGTTAAGCGGTATTTTACACAGGTTATGATGCGACAAGAAATTATTTACCTGCGCTAAGGTGTCTTGCCCACTCAGCACAATGATATAATTTCCGGCTTTACGAGCAACCTTCTCCACACCGATGTATACATGGTCTGCCATTTATAAAATCGCTTTAAAACATAAAAAAGCCCTGATTTGCTCACATATCATCGCGATTTTAGCAACCATTGCCAGCGTCCCCGTGCCTTTACTCATGCCGCTGCTAGTCGATGAAGTGTTATTGCATAAACCTGGGCTAGTCATTCATTTTTTAAATCAGCTTTTCCCGCTAGCTTGGCAGCAACCTATTTTCTATATCGCGGTGGTATTAATCGCCAGCTTATTGCTCAGGCTTATCGCTATTGCGTTTAATATTATCCAGTCCAGGCAGTTTTCCAGCATCTCCAAAGATGTGGTATTTCGCTTTCGCCAAAGCTTAATCACGCATTTGCAAACCATTTCTATGGCTGAATATGAAAGCTTAGGCACCGGTAGCGTAGTGACGCATTTAGTCACTGATTTAGATACGCTAGATAATTTTATTGGCAATACCATTAGCAAATTACTCATCGCAGTACTAACGATTATTGGCACAGCAGCAATATTGTTGTGGATGAATTGGCAGCTAGGTTTGTTTATTTTATTACTCAATCCTATCGTTATTTATTTTACCCGTGTCGTAGGCTCTAAAGTCAAAGACTTAAAAGCCAAAGAAAACGCGGCGTATGAAGTGTTTCAACAAGCGTTAACTGAAACCTTAGAAGCGATACATCAAATCCGCGCCAGCAACCGTGAACGCCATTATTGTCAGCAACTGATAGACTCAGCGTTAGCGGTCAAAAACAATTCTATTGCCTATACCTGGAAAAGCGATGCCGCTGGCCGCATGAGCTTTTTAGTGTTTTTATTTGGCTTTGATATTTTTCGCGCCGGTGCCATGCTAATGGTGTTTTATGCCGATTTAACCATAGGCGAAATGCTCGCCGTCTTCGGTTATTTATGGTTTATGATGGCGCCAGTCCAAGAGATTTTAAACATTCAATATGCTTATTTTTCTGCTAAAGCCGCATTAGCCCGAATTAATCGGCTTAATCGCTTAAAACAAGAACCGATTTATCCGCATCTTGCTAACCCGTTTGAAGGCAACAAAACCGTTGCAATACGCGTAGAAAACTTACACTTTAGTTATAGCGAAGATACTATTTTAAATGGCATTAATTTAACGATTAATGCTGGAGATAAAGTCGCCTTAGTCGGTGCTAGCGGCGGCGGCAAATCTACGCTGATTCAAACCTTAATCGGCTTATACCCAGCGCAATCCGGCCACATCTACTTTAATGATGTCCCGATTGAACAAATCGGCTTAGACGTCGTGCGCGAGCATGTCGTGACCGTGTTACAACATCCGGTATTGTTTAATGACACCATCCGGGCAAATTTAACCTTAGGCAAACCAGCAAGTGATGACACACTTTGGCGCGCACTTGCTATTGCCCAATTAAGCGATATTGTAAAAGACTTACCACAAGGATTAGACGCGGTAGTTGGTAGGAATGGTATGCGTTTATCCGGCGGTCAACGCCAACGCATGGCGATTGCGCGTATGGTCGTCGCTGACCCTAAAGTCGTTATCTTAGATGAAGCGACATCAGCATTAGACAGCGAAACCGAATACCATTTACACCAAGCGCTAAGCGCATTTTTACAAGACCGCACCACAATTATCATCGCGCATAGGCTTAGCGCGGTAAAACAAGCCGATCACGTTTATGTGTTTGAAGAAGGCAAGATTTGCGAACAAGGTCAGCACGAAACGTTAATTACCCAAAATGGCTTATACGCAAAACTTTATGGCGAGTATCAATAGTATGACCGATGTTTACGACTTACACTGTCACTCCACGGCGTCAGACGGTGCCTTATCACCCACCGAAGTCGTTAACCGAGCGCATCGCTTTGGTGTGACCTCATTAGCGTTAACCGACCACGACACGACGGCAGGACTGGCTGAGGCGCAAACCACAGCCCAAGCACTGGGCTTACGGTTGATTCCCGGCATTGAGTTATCGACGCTATGGCAAAATCAGTGCTTTCATGTGATAGGCATAGGTATTAACCCACAACACCCAGCTTTAGCCGAAGCCACCCAGCACTTACACACGTTACGCATGGAACGGGCAGAAAAAATTGCCGAAAAACTCGCTAAGAAACGTATTGAAGGTGCGCTAGACGCTATTAAAAAGATAGTTGGCAACGGCATGATTACGCGTAATCATTTCGCCGAATATTTATTGGCTGAGCGCCATGTCGATAGTTTACAAGAAGCGTTTGACCGCTATTTAGCCAAAGGCAAACCCGCCTATGTCGCCACGCCTTGGACAGAACTTGAATTAGCCATTCAATGGATTAACGAATCAGGCGGGGTAGCAGTGTTAGCGCATCCGTTACGCTATCAGCTTAAGAAAAACGCGATGAAACGCTTGCTTACTGCCTTCAAACACGCCGGAGGCCAAGGCATAGAAGTCATTACCGGACGTAGTAACCCGGAAGAAGTTAAACGCGTGTTAGCCATCGCTGAGCAATACCAACTCGCAGGCTCTACCGGCTCAGATTTCCACGCCCCCGACCAATGGGTAGAGCTAGGTCGATTACTGCCCATGCCAGCGACGATTACCCCAGTTTGGGAGTTGTTGCGTTTAAGTCACTAATTCTACTAAATAGCCAAGTAGGGTGCATTTTATGCACCGCTACAATCATGCTCAAGTATACATGTAGAGTATATTCATCATAATCCCGTTAGGCAGGCGTTAAATTGGGTTGTATTTAACATTCCATCGTTATGTGAAAATGGCGTTTAAGGTGTAATTGGGCGGGGATTTTCTACGAGAAGTTCGTTGTTGAAATGTGAGAGTTTTTTGGTGCATGCAATGCACCCTACTTGGCTGAATGCTGTAGCGCGGCAATGAGAAAAAGGCTTTTAGAATTTGAAAGCGATGGCGGTAGCTGCGGGGTAGTGAACCACCATCGGTGTGTAACGGAAAATGGCGGATTGCCTATCGGCGAACCCGCCTTACGGGTTACTACTCTTTAGCTTGTATGTGCGCTTTTAAACGCTCAATCTCGGCTAAAGCGGCGGCTTTTTCTAGTAAAGCCAGCTCTTCACGTTTTTTGCGCTTCTTGTTCACGCTTTTGCGCTTCTTGTTCACGTTTTTTGTGCTTCTTGTTCACGCTTTTGTGCTTCCTCTGCAAGAAACTTAGACTGCTGCAACTCTTTTGCCGCTTGCTCTAATTGGTGTACAACCTGTTCTAATTGCTGCGAAGTCTGTTCTAATTGCTGTGCAGTTTGCTCATGCTCATTTTTAATCGCCCTTTGTTCGCGCAGATATTCTTGTCGGGCTTGATATTGAAAATATTCACGTTCTTTTTCGGAAAAGCGGCTTAGCGTGTTCATGGCTTGTTTCATCTCCTCGGTAGTCATCCAATCTGGTAATGCATCATCATTCAGTTGCTCACCGGTTTTGAAGAATTTTAACCAACGTTGCTCCTCGGACTCAATGTGTTTAACGTTAAACTTAGTTAACTCCAACAACCAGATGCCGCCATGTTGCGTTAATAGCTTCCCGTTTTCATCTCTGAGTTTGTAATGATGCGCATACTGGTTATCATCAGTCAGCAGATTGTCTGATAACAACCAAATCGCATAAGCTGGTTTGAGCAAGCCATAATCTTGACCAGACTTTAACTGCTGGCTGTAAATATCGGCCCAGTTGTAAATCATTCTGGCGGGCAGGTGACGATAACTGCTGAGCTGGATTTCTATCTGATACAGCCGCTCGTGCTGGTCTTGAGCTTTAACATCAACTACGCTGAGTTTATCACTGAAAAATTCCTTGTCATTATAGGGATTTAAAATATCTACTGAAACAATAGGCTCGATCAGCTCTTGCGCTAACAAGGCATTCAAAAAGTGGATTAACAGGTTTCGGTTTTCTTCAGCGCCGAGCAAGGCTTTGAAAACACAGTCAATTTTAGGATCAATGGCGTGGCGCATGGCAGCTTAACGTAAAGCTAGAAAGGCTTGATTGTAGAACGTTAGCGTTAGGTTGACAACGGCATGGTTAGTAAACGTTTGTACGGCTTAGCTAACGCGGGGGAGAGAAAAACAAATGGCATCACGTTCGCAGGTTATGCGTTCTTAATGCTGTAGCGTGGCAATGAGAAAAAATGCTTTTAGAATTTGAAGACGATGGCGGTAGTTGCGGGGTAGCAAACCGCCATCGGTGTGGCATGAAAGGCGGATTGCCTTACGGGTTGAAGTAAGTAGTCAACTAGGAAAGAAAGCTTTTAATATCAATGTGATAATACCGCCTATCACCAAGCTCAACATCCATTTGATGAGTAATAATTCCCTTTCTACAGGTTGATGTCTGATTTCGTGGCAAGTTGAAAATCCATCGCTTCTGAAAAAGCAACGACTAAAGCTTCAGCCTCCGCTATTGCTTGCTCCTCCGGTACACCGCCCGCTTTAAGCCGCTCAACAAACTTTAAGGTATTGAATGTGATAGTAGCCATAATCAATAATTAATAGTTTTGTGAAAGGTGAGATTATAGCCCTTATTGCTTGCTGTTGGCTAAATGTTAGGTATGAACGTGTGGAACGGGGAAAAAAGAAGGCGATGGCGGTAGTTGCGGGATAGCAAACCGCCATCGGTGTGGAATGAAGGGCGGATTGCCTATCGGCGAATCTGCCTTACGGGTTACGGTAAGAAAGTATCAGTAGTTAGGTTCGTGACTGATGAACCGGTAATTTCTACGACAAAGTCGGCAGTTACATCAAATGCATCATCTGCATCAAGGTCAATCACTAAGAATTTGCGGTTTTTCAAGTCGCCAGATGTGCCAGTCACCAAAACAGCATCAATACCACCCAAATTTTCAATAAAGCCCTTACCCGTTGCAGTCAATAAGGCATTCATATCCGTTTCAAAATCGGCTTCATTAATAACACCGCTAACAGCTGTGCCGATTTCTGCTACAGTAACGGATAAATCAAATCTGTCGCCTGCTAAGTCATTTAACGTCAAGTCCTTATAAATATCGACAGTACTAATAGATGTGGCGCTAGCGAAAGTTTCCGCTAATTCGTCGGCATAAACAATCGTATCATTTCCTGAACCGCCAGTGATTGAATCGCGGCCTACACCACCGTTGATGGTGTCATTGCCGCTGCCACCATTGATAGTATCATCGCCATCGTTACCTGTAAGCGTATTATTTCCAGTATTACCGCTAATAGTGTTGGCTGAGTCATTGCCTTCACCGTTAACAGCAGATGAGCCAGCTAATACTAATTTTTCCAAGAACGTAGACAATGTGAAATTTACCGTACTTTCAACGGTATCAGTACCTTCTCCTGTTATTTCTGTGACTACGTCGTCGGTATCATCTACATAGTAATAATCATTACCACCATTACCTACCATAGTGTCGCCCGCGCCTACAGTAGTAGAGTTCGTGCCGCCATTAAGAGTATCGTTACCTGCGCCACCAGTTAATGAGTCACTACCGGAGCTGCCAAAAATAGAATCATTGCCGCTGCCTCCGTCTAGGGAGTTATTAGCAGTGTTTCCACTCATGGTGTTAGCCGTAGAACCAGCGGCAGTCGCATTAATCGCTAGCGTACCAGTTAAAGTAATTATTTCAACATTAGCGCTGACAGCCAATGTGTCGCCAGTCGCTTCACCAGAGAATTGAACCGTATCGGTACCTGCGCTAGCGGCTTCAGTTAAAGTCGTCGTAGAGCTTTTAACAATATAGAGATCGTCACCTACACCACCCACTAAGACGTTTGTGCCATCGCCACCGACTAGAGTGTCGTTGCCTGCGCCACCCGTTAAGCTATCGTTACCATCTGTATCTAATACGCTATCGCCGTCAGTATCTTCTCCCGCATCTAAGACGTTATCACCATCTTTATCTTCACCGCCATCACCACCAACTAACGAATCATTTAATGAGCCTCCTGTAAGTGTGTTATTACCGTCATTACCGGTCATCTTCATCGCCACAGTTGTTTCTGCTGAGCCGTTAACTGATGTATCGCTAGACCCTGTTACAGTAATGGTTTCGATATTGCTGTTATCTGTTAACGTTAAAGTGCCTGTACCACTGACTTGCACAGTATCTGTTCCCGCTGTATCAACAATTGAGTCTGAGGCGTCAGCAATATAAGAATCGTTTCCTGCAGCGCCCGTCAGTGTGTCAGCGCCTGCTCCACCGTTCAATGTATCATTCTTTGCGTTACCAGTAATACTATTTGCCGCCGAGTTTCCAAGTAATACATGCGATAATGTTGCATCAGTTACGCTTATATCAGCCGCTGATGTGCCTAATAAAGTGACATTTTCAATGCCTGAACCAGCTACTAAGGTAGCAAAGGCTAAAACTTTGTCTGTACCTGCACTGTCTGTAATTGACGCAACCGTTGCGCCAGTACGAATAATAAAAGTATCGTTGCCTTCACCGCCGACGAGCGTGTCGGTACCACCAGTGCCAGTATCGATAATATCGTTACCTTTACCGCCTGAAATACTATTGCTTCCAGAGTTACCCGTTAGACGGTTGGCAGAATCATTGCCGGTGATATTAGCAGCTGAAGAACCAGATAAAGAGACATTTTCAAGTGACTTAAAAGCAGTTGTAGAGCTTATGTCTATTGTAGAGCCAGTTTCAATAGTATCAAAGCCACCACTGTCAGTATTGATAACATCGCCTGTACCGACTATGTAATAATCATTACCACGAACCCCCGATTAGGGTATCTGCACCAGTACCTTGCGAGCCATCTAAAACGTTGTCTTTGGCATTACCTGTTAAAGTGATTCCGGTTGTGCCAGCGGCTACCACATATTCTAATTCGCTACCTAGCGTATAGCTAACAGTAGTAAAAACGGTATCGATACCTTCTCCCGCATACTCAGTGACGACATCGGTAGAGTCGTTTACGATATACTTGTCATCGCCTAAGCCACCTTCCATGGTATCAGCGCCATCAGCTAGATAGGCTGAGGCAGCGCTTAAAGATTGTACCCCACCGGTAATGGTGTCATCTGAAGCAGAACCAAGCACAAAGTCGTCACTTGTAGTCGTACCAAAAAAACTTGCGCTTCCTGAAGTCGGTTTCGTAATTGAAAGTGCCATAAAAAATCCTCGAGTTAGTTTGTATCATAAGGTGAAAAAACTGAATCACATAGAAGGTGGTGGGAGAGAAGCCCCACCACAATTCTATAATCAGTATAAATATTTGCTAGAGAGCAGTAATTTAAAGCTAATTTTTGCGACACAGTTCAACTAAGATTGTGATTTAACGGCACTCTGCTGGCGCATATTTAGCAGGTAAAGAGCCAGTATTGACTGCACCTAAACCTCTGGCAGCGGCTGTTTCTCCAGACGCGCCTGCACAAGCCCAGTCAATTGCACCTACAACGCCATCAGCAAGCGCTGCGTTTTGTACGTTTGGTGTAAACAAAATAGTCGTACCCACAGCATCGCTTGGTAAGCCGCTTGCTGCAGGATCTGTTGCTAACGTTACAGTAATGACTCCTGCGCCATCAACAGTAATATCGCTAACAAATTTTGTTTGTTTCTCTGCTTGTACTTTGTTTGAATAAGCTGACGAAGCTGCGGCTACTCCAGATAAACTATCTGTTTGAAACGCTTCACTCACTAATGATTTAACAGAATCCGCAGCTAAAATCGCCTCACTCACCTTCGCTCTAACTGTGTAATCTTGATAAGCAGGGATCGCAATCGCTGCCAAAATACCGATGATCGCAACAACGATCATTAACTCGATTAAAGTAAAACCTTGTTGAACTTTTTGCATTTGGTTTTTCATAGAATGTTTCCTCTGTTTAGTGGTCGGTTAAAAACTTCACGATTCTTAAAGCAGAAGGTATGCCAAAAGTTGATTAAATTTTATCGCTGGTAATATTTAACGATAACTATTTGATTAAAATGTTAAAAATCGTTTTATATAGTAGGAATTATTTCTTCAAGTCGATAGTTCTGGAAACATTGTGTTTCTCAGAACGTCTTATTTTGTCTTGTTGTGACAAATATTGTCATTCCCCTCGTTCCCACGCTCTGCGTCACTGCCATTAAGTTAATAAATTATATTTATTTTTCAATAATATACTTATAGGATGTGCCGACGAAAGGAGGCGCATCAATCGTGTAAAGACTCGACAGATGCGCTTCGTACCTCAGCGCATCCTATATCTAAACCTAATTTCTCGTTCCCACGCTCTGCGTCACTGCCATTAGGTTAATAAATTTTATAGGATATG
>NZ_LAJX01000199.1 GCF_000963695.1 Methylocucumis oryzae | reverse complement strand
GGTATTCAGGTGCATATCGCCAAGGATGGCGTGTAGTAGAGCAACGCAGGAGCAGTTGCCGAGGACGCCGTAAATACATCCCTGTAGGCTTGTTGGCAGCATCCCTGCTGCCAACACCTGCACCCTAAACACCCTGTCCCTACTATAGTGTGTATTTGGTATGACTAAGCCTCCTGTCTTGTTAGGTTGCGGGATTTTACAAAAGGAAATCGAGTATTTAATTAAAAAAAATGCCTGGCCACTCAGCACAGATTTTTTAGCTGCGTCGCTACATGTTAATTTTGAAAAATTAGCCAGCGAGTTACAGCAAGGCTTGATTCGCCATCAAGACGAGGAGGTAATTGTCTTTTACGGCCATTGCCATCCTAAAATGGAGCACATCGTGGCGGTGAACTGCTGTCATCGCACACAAGCGCAAAACTGTGTAGAAATGTTGCTAGGCCCTGAGCTATTTAGCGAGTATTTAACTCAAGGTGCATTTTTTTTATTAGAAGATTGGGTACTTAATTGGGATAACGTGATTATCGAAACGTTTGGTAATAAACCCGATATTACGCGCGAGATTTTTCAACTCAGTCATCGTTATTTTTTAGGCTTACGCACGCCATGCTCAGGAGATTATACCGAAGCTGCTGAGAAAATTAGTGTCGCAATGGGATTACCCCTGCGTTGGTTAGAGGTCGATTTAGTGCAACTAGAATCGGTTTTAAAACGAGCTATTCAACATAACCAGTAATGCATCTCAGCAATGAATTTTGATAGCGTTTATTTAGGGTTGTTAATCACGGTATTTATGCTGCTGAGCTTGCTATTTTATCTGCCTGCTTATAAGCGGCGAGTAATAAAAGCTACCTTAGAACAAAATCCCTCACGCTTAGACGCGTTATTTGAGAACATGAGTAGCGGCGTTGCCGTGTTTAACGTGTTAGATAGTGGTCGTCAATTTCTGTTTACAGCCATTAACTTAGCTGCTGAACGCATCGACGCCCTCGATAGAGCAGAGGTTATTGGTAAAGACCTGTTGGATGTTCTGCCTAATTCGGCTGAATCCGGCTTGCTTCAAGCATTGCAACGTGTTTGGCAGACGGGTGTATTGGAAAAGCTCACGCTTTCGTACCGTGGCGATAATCACGTTACCAACTGGCGTGACTATAGCATTTACCCATTGCCCAATAATGAAATCGTCATCATTTATGACGATGTCAGCCAGCACAAACAAGCACAGCGTATTTTGCAAGAAAGTGAACTGCGTTTGCGCATTTTAGGTGACAATTTACCTGATAGTTATCTTTATGAATTTACTTATCAAAACGGTTTACCTCGTTTTCTGTATGTAAGTTCTGGGGTTGAAAATATCCATGGTGTAACGATTGCAGAGGTACTCGCTGATGCAATGGTGTTGCTAGCGCAAATTGCGCCCGAGCAACAGCAGGCTTATTTACAGATGGAAGAAGAAAGTAGACGGAATTTACAAGACTTTGAGATGGAATTGCATTTCCAACGACAAGATGGCGAATCACGTTGGCTTCGCGTCCGCTCACATCCCTATCAAAACTTAGACGGTCAGATTATTTGGGATGGGATTGCGATAGATATGACCGAGAAGCATTTGTTTGAATTAGAAATCAACCGCTTGGCACAAGCCGTAGAGCAAAGTCCCGTAGGTATTTTAATTACGGATTTACAAGGCGGTTTATTATTTTGTAATCAAGCTTATACGCGTATGAGTGGTTATCAGTTTGCTGATATGTATCGAAAATCACTGCGTGAACTCATTTCTGTTGAGTTAACAAGCGATGATTTTGCCCATATACAGGCTTATTTAAGCGCGGGTAAACCTTGGGTTGGTATTATTAAAAATCAGCGTAAACAAGGGGATTATTATTGGGAGCATATTAGTATTGCTCCAGTTTATGATGATAAAGGCAGTTTATGTAATTACCTGCAAGTGCGCCAAGATATTACAGAAACTAAACGTGCCGAGGAAGAACTTAGGCGCTACCACGAGCATTTAGAGGAGCAAGTGCAACAGCGAACGGCTGAGTTGATTTTAGCGCGTGATGCAGCTGAAGCTGCCAATCGTGCGAAAAGTGTTTTTTTAGCCAGTATGAGTCACGAGCTGCGTACACCGCTTAATGCTATCTTGGGATTTTCTAACTTAATGCGGCAAGACCCCAGTATATCGAGAACGCAGACTGAGAATTTAGATATTATCAACCGTAGTGGCGAGCATTTATTAACGCTGATTAATGATGTGTTAGATATGGCGAAAATTGAAGCGGGCCGATTGCAAATAGAGCATAAGGTTTTCGACTTAGGCGCTTTAGTTCGAGATGTTGTTGATATGATGCAAATTCGCGCGCAAGAAAAAAATTTAAAGCTTATATTAGACCAATCCTCAGCATTTCCCCGCTACATTAAAGGTGATGAAGCACGTTTACGCCAAGTGCTGATTAATTTAGTGGGCAATGCGGTTAAGTTTACTGATAACGGCGGTGTGACTGTGCGCTTAGGCGTTAAGGAAAATAGCGTGTCACATTTGCTTATCGAAGTTGAAGATACCGGTTGTGGCATTTCGGATATTGACCAGCAACGCATTTTTGAGCCTTTTGTGCAAGTTAATGAAGTGAGTAGTCATCAAGGCTCAGGATTGGGATTGACCATTACTCGTCAATTTGTGCAGTTAATGGGTGGCACGTTATCGATTAATAGCGTTGTGAATCAGGGTTCGTTGTTTTTAGTTAACTTACCGTTAGATGCAGCCAATATAAATGATATAAGTGCTATTCAACGCCAATGTGGCCGAGGTGATGTAGTCGGTTTAGCGCAAGGACAACCGATATATCGCGTATTAATTGTCGATGACCAACGCGAAAATCAGTTGTTAATGGAGAAACTCATGCAGGTTATCGGATTCCCGACTCAAACAGCGGATACAGGTGCTCAAGCTATTCAACGGTTTATTGATTGGAAACCTGATTTCATTTGGATCGATAGACGTATGCCGGTGATGGATGGGTTTGAAGCAGTAGCACAAATTCGCACGTTACCAGGTGGTGCGGATGTTAAAATTGTTGCGTTAACCGCTTCTGCGTTTAATGAGCAACGCGACGAATTACTTCAAGCGGGCATGGATGATTTTGTCCGAAAGCCTTATCGATTTAGCGATATTTATGACTGTTTAAATCGCTTATTAGGTGTTGAATTTGATTATCAACAGCCAGATTCCGCGCTTCATGCTAAGGTTGTCACTAAATTAACTTCAGATGATTTTGCTTTAGTGCCTAAAGAATTACGCCTAGCGCTCTATGACGCTGTAGAGAATTTGGATAGTGAGCAAATTACCGCGATTATTGCCGACATTAAATTAATCGATGAAAATTTAGCTAAAAAACTAGTTTATTTTGCTGGAAATTTCGATTATCCAGCCATTTTAAATGTGGTACAACCACTTATGGAATAACAATGGTTGCAAGAAGTTATATTCTCGCAGTTGACGATACGCCGGATTCTCTAAAGCTGCTGACGGATATTTTGAAAGACGAAGGCTATGAGGTTCGTTCAGCCATTAATGGCGAGCTGGCTATACATGCGGCCATGCGTAATCCGCCGGGCTTGGTGTTGCTTGATATTCGTATGCCTGGGATGGATGGTTTTGACGTTTGTCGTCAATTGAAAGCTTGCCCTGAAACAGCAGATATACCGGTTATTTTTGTTAGCGCCGTGTCCGAAACCGATGAAAAAGTACAAGGTTTTGCGATGGGGGCAGTGGATTTTGTCACGAAACCTTATCAACGCAGTGAGTTATTAGCGAGAGTACGCACGCATTTAGAGTTAACGCGGTTACGCAATTCATTAGAACAATTAGTCGAAGAGCGCAGCAATAAGCTATTGGAAAGCGAAAAGAAATTACGCACCAGTTTATTAGATTCGATTATGGCAATTGCCTCGATGGTAGAGATGCGTGACCCTTATACTGCAGGGCATCAACGCCGTGTTGCGCAAATTGCCGTAGCCATTGCTAAACAATTACAGTTACCCGATAACCAGATTGAAGGCATTCATTTAGCCGCTATCGTTCATGATGTTGGCAAAATTAAAGTACCGGCTGAAATTTTATGCAAGCCAGGTTCATTAACGGTGAACGAGTACAATTTGATTAAAGAACATCCGCAAACTGGCTATGATATTTTAAAATCGATTGATTACCCGTGGGCGATAGCTGATATTGTGCTACAACATCATGAACGGCTTAACGGTTCTGGCTACCCAAATGGTTTAATCGGAGACGAGATATTATTAGAAGCACAGATTATTGCAGTTGCTGATGTCGTCGAATCCATGATGTCGCATCGTCCTTATCGTGCAGGATTAGGACTGGATAGAGGTTTAGCCGAAATTACCAGCAAAAAAGATAGCTTTTTTAATAGTGATGTGGTTGATGTGTGTTTGAAATTATTCTTAGAGCAAGATTTCAAGACCAGTCAATAGTGCTTCATGTGTTGGCTATGCTCTTTATCCGGGATAGTGCCGAGTAGGGACAGGGCATTCAGAGCGCAGGACGCCGTAAATACATCCCTGTAGGCTTGGCGGCAGCATCCCTGCTGCCAACACCTGCGTTCTAAACGCCCTGTCCCTACTTAGGTTGGTAGCCATCGTGTTTAAACTTCGTCATGTCTGACTATTATGATGTACTCATCATAGGCCAAGGTTTAGCTGGAAGCCTTTTAGCCTATGAGCTAATCCAGCGACAAATAAGCGTTCTTGTTGTAGACAATGGCTTAGAGAATGCCTCGCAAATTGCAGCCGGGTTAATGAATCCGATAACCGGTATGCGCCTAGTGAAATCTCCTGAAACTGAGCGGATGTTAATAGAAGCCAGGCGTTACTATCAGCAATTAAGCGCTTTGTTTCAGCAGCCGTTTTATATTGAAAAACCGATGTGGCGAGTTTTTCAAACCCAACAAGAATATGGCTATGCTGTTAAACGGTTAAAGCAAGCGGATTATGGTCATTATTTAGGTCAATTGCATAGCGAAGCTGATAAGCCATGGTTTCATCATGCTTATGGGTTTATTGAGCAGCAGCAAACCGGTTATTTATTGACTAAAGCGTTGCTTACCGCATTAAAAGCGTTTTTTTATTGCGCACCAATGTTATCGGCAAACTCAGTTCGATTATGCCTCAGTCAGTTTTAATGAGTTTGTGTGTTGGCAAGATATACGCGCGAAGTGGTTAATAGCTTGCGAGGGTTACCAAGGTGTACACAACCCTTGGTTTGGTCAGCTACCGTTTCAACTAGCGAAAGGCGAAATTTTAAACGTTATCGACTAACGCGGCGTTGCCTGATGTGATGTTGAATTTTGGCTATTGGTTTATTCCATTAGGTGATGAAAGCTACCGGTTAGGTGCTACGTTTGAGCATCAAAACTTAGATAACATACCGACATTAAATGCCCGTCATGAGTTATTAACCGCATTGACCCAACGGTTGGGTGACTTTGCAAGTTTTTGCGTTACTGCACAACAGGCTAATGTCAGACCTACAACGTTAGACAAACAACCGTTTATCGGCTTTCACCCGCAGCAGTCTAAGCTTGCTATTTTTAATGGCTTTGGCGCGAAAGGCAGTTTAACATTGCCGTTTTACTGCAAACGTTTTGCTGACGTTTTATTAAACCAGGCGAGTTTGCCGGGTGTTGTTGATATTGCTAGATTTGCTTACCCACTCAAGATGGGACACTTTTAATTTTAGCCCGTAAAGCTAAACCGTCATTCCGGCAGGGATTGCCGGAATCCAGCCGCCATGGATGGCAAAGTTTCAAACACATCCATGTGGCTTAGCAACGCCGGAGCAGTTGACGAGCCGAGAATGACGTTGTTCCCATTTTAGTTGTCCCGTCTTAAACGGGTAGCCCTAGGATTTTATGACACGCATTTCTATTGTTAGTGCAGCACATGAGTTTATTGCTGCGCACTTAACTCACGGCGATATTGCGATTGACGCCACGGTGGGTAATGGTTTTGATAGTCAATTTTTGCTCAATCAAGTCACGCTAAAAGGCAAAGTCTATGGTTTTGAATTCAGCCAGAGGCCATTACAGCGACGCAAATAACCACGCATCAGCCAGATAATCTAAAGCTTTTTTGTGCTTGTCATAGTGAAATGCCGCGTTTTATTCCAGTATCAGAGCACGGTTTGATTAAAGCTGTGATGTTTAACTTAGGTTATTTACCGGGTGGCGATAAAGCCAAAATTACCCGAAGCGAAACCACGCTAGCAGCTCTTGAGCAGGTATTAAACGTTTTGCTTGCACCTAAAGGCGTTGTTTCCATTATTGTTTACCCAGGCCATGCCGGTGGTTTTCGCGAAGCCGACGCAGTAAAAACTTGGTGCTTAGCGTTGTCGGCTCAGCGTTATCATGTTAGTTGTTTAAGCTCTGATCCAACCAATCCTGCAGCGCCTAGCTTATTGATGATTCAGGTGTAATTGAATAAGGTCACTGTATGTTTGAGTGCTGGATCTGCGGTCAATAAAAACACACCCCAGATCATTATGGGGTTGGGTCTAACAATTCACGTAACAGCTCTGGATGTTTTGCGACAATTTTTAGTAATGTTTCAGCTGCACCAGAGGGATGCCGACGTCCCTGTTCCCATTGTTGTAATGTACGGGATGAAATATGCAATGCTTTTGCAAACTGGGTTTGGGATAAGCCACATTTTACTCGCGCAGCCACTATTTCGTTAGGTTCGATGGTATACACAGCACCATGGCGGCCTGATTTAACATCTTGGATGGCGGCAAGAAGTTCCTCACCAATGTTTCTTTTGGCATCGCGTTCCAACAAC
Organism: Methylocucumis oryzae; assembly: GCF_000963695.1. GTDB lineage: Bacteria > Pseudomonadota > Gammaproteobacteria > Methylococcales > Methylomonadaceae > Methylovulum > Methylovulum oryzae. The sequence continues at coordinate 3,970 of NZ_LAJX01000199.1, read as the reverse complement.
GTTGTTTCGTTAAGCATGTCCCATTTCCTCGGCAATTTGTTTGAGTAGGTGGGCTGGAATATTCTCTTTTGCACTTTTGGCATAAATAACCAGCAAAACCAATGCGCCGCTTTCAAGGCGGGCAGTATAAATGACTCTTACACCCCACGTTTTCCAGAGCCATAACGTGACCAACGGATTTTCCGGCAGCCACCTGAACCTGGAACAACATCCCCCGCTTCTGGATTTGCAGCAAGAAAAGCCGTGAATTTGGAATGTTCTTCTTCCGGCCAGTATTCAGGCCAGAGCGTTGTGAACAAAGGGGATTCGATAATAGCCAGCATTTTTGAATCATACGCCAATGAAGTATAAATCGCAAATGTGCAACTGGACTGTCTAGCGTTAGGTGATTAACACAACTCCAATCAAGTTAAACCAGCTAGTTTGAGCCTAGAAAGTGATAGATCAAAGCCCATGAAAAATACCACTACCAAGCTAATTTTAGCAGTTGTTTTTGTTTTTATAATGCGCTATGTTTGAATGCTTTAACAGTATCTATCAGCGAATCTGCCTCAGTGTGCGCCAACGGCGGATTTTTGGCGAAAAAATACCTTATATTCATACATCTTACGAGTTAGATTGATTTATTAAAACCACTGTTATGATAGAATTTTGATGTTTTCTGAATTTCTAACTCCTTTTATACTTATATCATCTTTATAGAGACTTACATAACCTGGAGTTAAGTCATGGCTACATATATAGGCAATCAAGAAAGTAACTTATTAATCGGTTCAACTGATGGCGACAAGCTGTTTGGTTTTGCTGGCAACGATACTATCTATGGTTACGCAGGTAATGATTGGTTATTCGGTGGTTTAGGAAAAGATATGCTAATTGGTGGATTAGGGAATGATCGATACATTGTTGATGACACGAGAGATAAAGTCATTGAACTAGAGGGTCATGGGTTAGATTCGGTAAAAGCAAGTGTAAGCTATCGATTGTCTTACCGAGTTGAAAATCTTACCTTAACTGGCTCCGAAGCCATTAATGGTAGCGGTAATATTATGGCAAATACTTTAGTGGGTAACGCTAATGCGAACATACTAAGCGGCCACGAAGGTAACGATAGTTTATTAGGCGGTGATGGCAATGATCAGCTAGAGGGTGGGTTAGGTAAAGATTGGCTAGATGGTGGTCTTGGCATGGACAGGCTGCTAGGAGGAGTTGCTAATGATTTATACATCGTCGACAACCCAAGAGATAAAGTCATTGAGCTAACTGATGAAGGTATCGATACGATCAAATCATCAGTTCATTTTAAGCTAAGTAATAATATAGAAAATTTAGTGCTTATTGGCTCAGAAATGGTTAATGGTTATGGCAATACATTAAACAACTCATTGACTGGTAATGCCTTACCTAACGTACTCGCCGGAGATGATGGCGACGACAGCTTAGACGGAGGAGCGGGTGCTGATAGGCTTGTGGGAGGAAGGGGGCAAGACACATATAGGGTGGATAACACTAATGATGTTGTTATTGAAAAATATAAACTACATCGAGAAAGGGACACTGTTATTGCCTCAATTAGCTACACGCTAGGCGATAATGTAGAAAATTTAACGCTTACCGGTGCGTCTGCTATTGATGGCATGGGCAATTACTTAACTAATGTCATTCTTGGTAATTCGTCTGCTAATCACATAAACGGCGGTATAAACGGTCATAGTTTCGGCTATGATTGGCTTCATGGTTATGGTGGCAACGATGTAATAACGGGAGTAGGTTATTTGTATGGGGGGGACGGTAGCGACATGTTAGAAGGGGCTGGTTACTTTTACGCAGGTGCCGGCAATGATTTAATGACGCTTAGTCGCATTAATTATAGTTTTGTCAACGGAGGCAAAGGCTATGATGAACTAACCTTAACAGGCCCTAATCAAGACATTGATTTTTCTGAGCTTAAAATCCAAGGGGTTGAAGTTATTAAATGCTTAGGTAATGCCAATAGTTTTAGGTTAACTGCGCAAGACGTTCTTGCTATGAATATTAAAGATAATCTCTTAACTTTAAATAACTCTCCTAACGATTTGCTATTACTAAAAGAAAATTGGATTGACAACGGCGTTAATCGTGACGGTTATCGGGTTTTAACCCGAGATGAAGTGAGTGTTCAGGTCAATCCAGATACCGTTATCGCGACATCTTATTTTCTGTTAAATACCGAAACAGCAACCACTGTTGATGATTTTTTTTCGCCGAACGTCGTTAATTATGTAGTTATCGATTTCGGCGGCCAGCACTATAGCACCATAAAAAGTCAATTACCTGTAATAGACTTAAGCGGTTTTGGTTTGGAAGATGTTTTACTTGTCCATAGAAGAGATGGGGCTGTGATAAAAGCCGTTCCCAGTTATCATTATACATACTCACATAGAGCGAGTTATATCCTACAATCTACCGTCCTTATTAGTCGACCAAGCTCTTATTTTGAAATGGGCTTTGACCGAGTGTCTTGGAAAACCGGTGCAAGTACCGCCAAATTGGTATCTGCCATTGGTAGTAGTGCTTTTAGTGAACATGCAAGCGTTAGCAGTTTATCGATTATAGGACTGCCTATTGGTTTGCCGGACAACCATTTTATTTTTGTTTAGCGATTTACATGTAACTGTGAGGGGTTGGGCAAATAACATGGGTCAGAGTAGTTAGCTTCAGCACACCCCAAACAAACAATAGTTTTTTCATACAGCGTACCTAACATCCCTAGCCCTGTTTCGATAACCCAGTCCGGATGGTTGGGACTGACTTGCTCAGCCAGTTGTCGCAATAGGGTTTGAGCCTCTTGTGCCGGGTATTGCTGCATTAACTCCAACAACGCATAGGTCAATGCGTTAATTTCTAAAAAATGTACGTCATCCTCTGGATTACGGTACGCAATTAAAAAACGTCGGCTCGGCAGGTGGTGTACTGGGTAAATAACCTGGTGCGATTTTATGAACAGGGTATAAATACGCTAAGGGCCAAGCTAAGGGCGATACGTTTAACACTTGCTCAGATAATGTTAACCCGGTCGGGTTAGGCGCTAACGGCGTTTCGTCAATCATCAGTGCTGTTTCAACCCATTCATAATGCGCGAGTTCTAACAGAAACGGATAATCCTGTGCTTGTGTGCCGCGTTCGTTTTGTAAAAAGCTAAGAAATTCTTCGGCAATCTCAGAAAAATACGGCGTTGTGCTGTGGTGATGGGCAAAAAAGTCTTGTACTAGCGCCGTCCATTGCGACTCATCATGAATTTTACGCAAGACGGGAAAATTACTGGCAAGAAAGTTATCGATGTTATTAAACAATAATTCTCGATAGAGATTAACCCGAGTGGAATCTACATCGTTAGGGGCAGGATTTAGCTCAGGGTCTCGAAGGTACGAGACAAATTCTTGCTGTTTTAATTTGAAATCGACCGCCATAGTGTTAGGCCGATTGTTGTGCATGATGATTACGCCATGCGTTTTGTATGGTGTTAATGGTTTCGACTTCGCGGATTAATTCATCGAACGCTGGAATATTAAAATCGCGCTCTAATAGCGTTGGAAACACACCAAATAATTCATAGGCTTTACCTAGCAGTTTCCAGACGGGATCAATGACTTCCGCACCGTGAGTATCCACTAGGAAATTTTCTGCCTCGACATAATGTCCGGCGATATGGGCATAGGCAATGCGTTTTGCTGGCATGGTGCGTAAAAACGCTTCCGCATCGTAGCCATGATTAACGCTATTGACATAGATGTTATTAATATCGAGTAACACGTCGCAATCGGCTTCTGCGACTACCGCATTAAAAAAATCGCTTTCGGACATTTCTTGGCCTGGCGCGGCGTAGTATGACACGTTTTCCAGTGCCATTTTTTGCTCTAACAACTCTTGTACGCGTTTAATACGGCTTGCAACGTGATGTACCGCTTCTTCGGTAAACGGTATCGGTAAT
>NZ_LAJX01000198.1 GCF_000963695.1 Methylocucumis oryzae | reverse complement strand
CGGCATAAAACCGAGCAATTTCTAGCGATGTAGGTAAATCAGTACGGTTTAGTACAGCGCGTAACCCTTCTAAAGCAAAGGTAACATTTTGTTTGCCAAGCTCTTGCTCCAATCGTTGTTTGGGTGTCTGTTTATTATCAACTTCTGAAAATTTTGCAAAGTAGAGCTGACCAAGATAAGCCAACCAACCATGATGCTGTCCTATGCGGATTAAATCCTTGTTTTTTTCAAAATCTGCTCGATTTTTTTGTTGTCTGATGAATTGTTTCTTTTTTTGTCGAATATTTCTCTTTGCTTTTTCTATTCGCCAATCGGCAACATGAGAACGGCAGAAAATGGGAACTGTTTCTGCTAATTCAGGATGGGAGATGCCGTAGTCGTAAAGTAGGGTAAACCTATCAACGTCGGTTGTGCCGCAAATGGTTAGGTTAAACGCCAATTTAAAAATAAACTGCTCTTTGGCATCGCATAATTCTTTCTCATTAATAAAGGAAAATGCTGTGTCAATTACTTGCTCATAGGTTAAGGTAAATTTCGTCAATTGCTGAAACTCATGCCAAAATCCCCAGATATTTTCTAAGTCATTATGTTGTGTTAGTGCAATTTTAAAAAAACCAATAACGGTTTTTGGATTTTCGCTAAACCAAGACTTTATTTCGTCTTTCTGTGAAGAATAGATGGAATCATATTTAATAGTCGAAAACCAAGACCAGAGCCTTTCAATTCCAATGCTCTTATTGCTTAAAAGGACACGCTTTAAAATTTCGTAATTAAAATTTTCAATCTTTCTGTATTTGCTGTTTTTTTGGTTTGGTTTAAGCAGGCAAATACTGTCTAAAAGTTCAGGAAGAATATCAAGTGGCAACGAATGACTAAGTCCCCAAAGACAGCCCGCCATGTTGTCTTCCTTTCGATGTGTAACATAATCACTGATAAGCAGGGCAACATCATCAAGGTTAAAATAACCTTCAAACATATCCGCCATAATATTTTCTTTAAGGCGCAAATCATCATTGCTAGTTTTCAATTGCTCCCTTACCGCCTTTACAATTAACTCTTTGCCATTTGGTATGGCATGGGCAAGGGCGGCATAAGCATCGGAACGTGCGCCATACACCTCGTTGTTATCACAAAAAATATGCAACAATTCGGCTGCAAGTGTTGGCTGCGGTTCGCCATAAGTAATAGCATTCAGCGCTACCGAGCGTAAATGATATTGCTTCGGTTCTCTGGCTAATAGGGCTTTAAGTTCTGCCGCCATTTCCGGTGTCGATAACGTGCCCAAGGGTTCACTTGTCCAATCGTTGCCACGAAACCATGGGTCATTTTCGGCCAGTTTGACTAATGCGTTTAATAAGGCTTTGCGGCTAGATAGGGTAAGGCAAGCCACATCACCTTGCACCAATACGCCGTAAGGGTCGGTTGCCATTAAAAAGTCCGCGTATTCGGGTAATAATTGGGTTAACCATGCGTATAAGCCGCGCAATTCAGGCGCGGGATGACCATCAACACACAACAAGCTGCAAACGCGGCTGATTGGTAAACCATTGCGGATAGTATCAACTAACCAACAAGCAGCTAGATATTCGGCAATAGTGCGATGTGAGTAGGTGACTTGTTCTTGTTGCTGATTTGAAGTGACAAAAGCACGTTTAGTAAGAGCCGCTAAAACAGCTTCTTTATTTTCATTTTGATAAGGGATTTCTGCATAAGAATGGCTTCGGCCTTTCACTAGGCAAATGCCTTTGACATCGGCAATTAGCAAAACTGCAGAGGCGGCTCCCGCTGCGTTTTTTAATTCAGTTGCCGTGTATGCCGCTAGCGGTTTACGTAGGTGACTGTCATCATGTTCTTCCAATAGTAGGCGAGTTGCAATGTCATACAATTCATTTTTACTTTTTGGCCATTGTCCGTTTTGTGCAGTTACCGAATCAATCAGCATTATTAGCGTTTGTGGGTTATTTAATAACGAACTAACACCTTTTTCGTTAGCTTTTTCTTTAAACTCGTTTGGGTTAACTACATGCCTATCGGTGAGAATTTGGTCAATTTCAGCTTCATTCAGAACATCCAGGACAACAACACAATAGCCACCTGTCGCATCGAAGTAAGGTTTAAATGATTTAAGGTCTGTTTCACCTAGCCAATCTGTAGCACGGCAAGATATACGAACTTTTGATGGTTTGACTTTTTTTGATACTGCCGATTATTGCTTTAATTGAATTATGCTGATCGGTTCGTGAGCGCATTTCATCAAGGGCATCAATATAAAGGGCTTTGTCGGAATATGATTCATCGGCATAGACCGTAAAATCGCCTGCCGCAATACAGTTACCTTGTTCATATGCGCTGGCAATCTTAAAAAGATGCGTTTTCCCCGCACCAGGTTCGCCAAGTAAAACAATATTGGGAATTGCCAAAATATCCGCAAAAGTCAGGTTATCTTGTTTATTAATGTCATCAGTCGAATAGATTTTCTTGATTGAGCGACTAAGCATGATTAAGTCTTGTATATAGGATTAAACGACTGTTTGATTTGCTATTTTGTATATAAAACCAACTTAGGCACAAACCGAAAATCTTTTTTATTTACCGTGAGCAGCTCAAGCCCATAAACTAAAGCCGTTGCGGCAATCAAGGCATCGGCTAGACGTAAACCATGCGAAAGCGAGTATTGCTTAATCAGTTGCCGTGCAACGCTGAAAACTTCCGAGGGCATTTCTAGGTGATGGAACATCGACAGTATTTTTTCCAACTTTTGCATTTCTGTTTTATTGCGTGCGCCTTGGAGCAGCTCCAATTCAATGACGGGATTAATGAAGAGCTGTATATTCTGGCTATGCAAATCGGCAAGTTGTCGACTGCGCCCGTTGGCAAAGTCAATCAAAATGCAGGTATCGCAAAGCACCCGATTATTCATGGCGTTGCCAAGCTTGTTGCCTTAGCTGTTTGGCAAAGTTAAGACTATCGTCTATATCTGTAAAAACTAAAGTCGGCACTGTTTTCTGGTGGCTGGAATTTCTCAGTTGGGGCTTGTGAATGCTGGAATGGGTCGAGTTTTTGGATGCTTAAGGTTTCTGCTTGTTCGGTTTCAGTGACATAACGGGATAGGATGCTAAGGACAAATTCCGGCAAGTTTTGCTGCTGTTGTGTTGCCAAGCGCAATAGGGATTGCTCTAACTGTGGGTCATTCAGGGTGAGATGAATAGTAAGCGCTCAACCAAACCACCTGTTCTAATAAGTTCAGAACCGTTATTCTCAAAATTTTTGAAGAGGATAATGCATGACCTTAACCGCGCATTGGATACATCACCTGAACACTT
>NZ_LAJX01000197.1 GCF_000963695.1 Methylocucumis oryzae | reverse complement strand
GTGGTGACGGTAACGACCAATTAGCTAGTGGTGACGGCGATGACACGTTATTTGGTGAGGCCGGTGACGATATTTTAAGCAGTGGCTTGGGTGATGATTTGTTAATTGCCAGTGACGGTAACGACCAATTGGACAGCAGCGAAGGTGATGACAGGCTATTTGGTGAGGCGGGTAAGGATACGCTATTAGGTGGTCTAGGTTCAGACACATTATCAGGTGGCGACGATGCTGATGTGTTGAACGGTGCTGAAGACGACGATGTGCTTAATGGCGGCATAGGTAATGACATTTTAGAAGGTGGTGCAGGTGATGATAGATTATACGGTCTTGATGACGCCGATACTTTAACCGATATGTCAGGCGATAATCTGTTAGTAGGTGGCTTAGGCGATGACGTATTAACCAGTGGCGATGGCCAGGATTCCTTATACGGCGAAGATGGCAATGATGTTTTAACTAGCGCGAATGGCAATGATGTCTTAGGTGGCGGTTCAGGTGATGACACACTGCTCGATACGTCAGGTGACAATACCTTGGTGGGTGGCTTTGGCAGTGATAGTTTAACCAGCGGTGACGGCAAAGACGAGCTACAGGGTGATGACGGCGATGATAGGCTTGATGCAGGGGCAGGCAATGACTATTTATTTAGTGGCTTAGGGAGCGATACTCTGCTGGGAGGCACGGGTGCTGATATTTATTTTGTGGTGCCCGGTGACGGTGTCGATACTATCATCGATACAGAAGACGCGGCTATTAATGACTTAGGTTATGCGGGTAATGCCATTTTCTTTATGGGCGGCGTTGAAATTGGCGATATTCATCTAGGTTTAGGCTCGTTGCTAATCAACGTAGGCGATAATGGCGATGAAGTTCATATTGACGGCTTTGAACCGAATAATCCTTATGCAAGCCCTGCGATTAGCACGTTTATTTTTGCCGACGGCGTATTAAGCTACGAGCAATTACTGGATTTAGGCATGGATTTTACCGGCACCGATGCGGCGGAGGTTATCACCGGCACCGGTATTGTCGATAGGATTAACGCGTTAGCCGGTGATGATACCGTTTATGGTGGGGATGCTCATGATGAATTAAACGGTGGCGAAGGCAATGATGTGCTGTTCGGCGAACAAGGCAATGATAAGTTCTATGAGAGTTCTGGCGCTGACACGTTGGTAGGCGGTATTGGTAATGACCAATACTTCTTAACCGATACCAGCGATAGCGTAACAGAACAGCTTGGTGAAGGTGCCGATACGATTTACGCCACGGTCGATTATAGCTTAGCCAGTAACGTCGAACGGCTTGAATTACAAGGTCACGATGACATAACCGGTATGGGCAATGCCGGTAATAACGAATTGCTAGGCAATGATGGCGATAACCGTTTATCGAGTTTGTCAGGTCAGGATACGCTGAAAGGCGGCTTAGGTGATGATTCATTAGACGGTGGTTTGAGTAGCGATAGGCTAGAAGGCGGTAACGGCGATGACAGTTATTGGTTGATAGTCTGGGCGATGTGATTGTTGAATTGGCTAATAACGGCAGCGATACCGTTAATGCGGCTATCGATTACAGTTTAGGCGCTGAGCTTGAGCACTTACATTTAATAGGCACGGCATTAATCGGGTCGGGCAATAAATTAGCGAATACACTGACCGGCAATGCCGAAAACAATTCGTTGTTCGGTTTCGATGGTGCGGATCGTCTTATCGGCAATGAGGGTGATGATAGCTTAGAGGGCGGTTTTGGCGCTGATACCTTGTTAGGCGGCTTAGGCAATGACCATTATTTTGCTGTTGATGCCTTAGATACCGTGACGGAACACAGCGGCCAAGGCATAGACACGGTGTATACCACGCTGAATTATAGCTTAGGTGAAAACCTGGACAATGTCGTGTTATTAGCGGATAGCGAGGAAGCATTTGGCAACGCGTTAGCAAATAATTTAACTGGTAATGACAACAATAATACGCTCGATGGCGGTGCTAATGCCGATACGATGGCCGGCGGTGCCGGTGATGATGACTATGTGGTTGATAATAGCGCCGATGTGGTTATTGAGGCAGCAAACAACGGTTATGACCGCATCTTAAGCAGCGTTAATTTCGCGCTGGCTGCCAATGTGGAAGCGTTAATCTTAACCGGTTCTAATGACGCAGACATAACCGGTAATGAATTTGCCAATCTGTTAACGGGCAATAGCGGGAATAACCAGGTGTTTGGGTTAGACGGTGATGATACGCTAAACGGTGGCTTAGGTTTAGATACGTTAATGGGTGGCTTAGGTGATGATGTTTATCAAATCGAACGCGATGACGATGTGATTATCGAGGCGCAAGCCGCTGGTATGGATACGGTTGAGAGCAGCGTGACATATACCTTAGTTGAATTTGTTGAGAATTTGACCTTAACCGGTGGGCAAGATTTAAACGGTGGCGGTAATACTTTAGACAATGTTCTAACCGGCAATCAAGCGGCTAATCAGCTACAAGGTTTTGCTGGCAACGATACGCTGACGGGGTTACAAGGTCATGATAGCTTGTATGGCGGCACTGGCGATGATGTTTATGTCGTGATTTATGCGGCTGACAGCACCGTCATAGAGTTGGCGAATGAAGGCAACGATACAGTGCAGTCCGCGCTAACCTTTAGTTTACCCGATGACGTTGAGAATCTAATCTTAACCGGCAATTTTAGCGACGACCCTTGGATTGTTTATACCGATGGATTAGGCAATGCGCTGGATAACGAGATAACGGGCAATGATGGTTTTAATCAGTTATACGGCTTTGACGGTCAAGATCGTGTCGATGGTCGGGCGGGTAACGATACGTTAGATGGTGGCGACGGTGATGATTGGCTGTTTGGCGGTAGCGATGCAGTTTTTGTAGCCAATAACGTAAGTGGTTATGGTGGTGAGCTGTTAGCAGTAAATGCCGATGAGATGTATGGTGGTAATGGCAATGATAGCCTAGATGGGGGTTCTGACGACGATGTACTGTACGGCGATGCTGATAATGACGTACTGTACGGCGGCGATGATGGCTCGTCGATTACTGAAATTTCTAATAATTGGTATGGTTATGATTACAGTAGCGCCTATGTCTATTCCGATGGTTATAGTGGTTACGGGGGGCTTATTTTTCTTGGCAATAACGATACACTCGATGGTGGTGCAGGTGAAGATAAGCTTGATGGTGGCTCAGGTAATGATGCCTTACTAGGTGGTGTTGATAGCGATTATCTCTATGGTGGCGATGATGGCTTGTTAAACACTAGCAATGATGATTATTTAGATGGTGGGGCTGGTATAGATACGATGCTAGGTGGTAGTGGCAACGATGTGTATATCGTGGACGGCAGCATGACGGTGTTAATTCCTACCACGTTTAGCGAATGCCATTTTGGTAGTGGCGATGATGATGCCGGGCCGTCGTTAACGTCTATCTCAGATGTCGTGATCGAGTACGCCGGTGAAGGCTACGATAGTATTTCTAGTTCGGTGAGCTTAACGTTACCGGCGCATGTGGAAGCGTTGTATTTTACCGGTTCTGCTAATGTCGATGTGATAGGCAACGACGATTTTAATGTTCTCTTCGGCAATGCGGGTAATAACCGGCTTGATGGTGGTTTAGGCGCCGATACGATGGCGGGCGGCTTGGGTAATGATGTTTACTTTGTCGATAACGAAAACGATGCCGTAACCGAAGAAGCTGATGCTGGTATTGATACGGTGCGTAGTTTCTTGACGTTTTACAGCTTAGGGCCTGAATTTGAAAATCTGGATTTAGTTGCGAATGCCGTGACGGGCATAGGCAATGATGCCGATAATTTACTGCGCGGTAACACGCAAGCGAATTGGTTAGAAGGCGGTTTAGGCGATGATACTTTAACTGGGGCGGGCGGTAATGATAGTTTATTCGGTGGCTTAGGTGATGATTGGTATGTGTTTGCTAAAGGTTTTGGCGACGATACGGTGGTTGATGACGGTGGCTATGATCAAGTTCGCTTTAACGATCATTTAAGCTTGCAAGACGTTGTGTTTTCACGTCAGGCAGACGATTTAGTGTTAACGCTAAAAGATAGCCAAGAGCACATGGTACTTAGCCAATGGTTTATTGGTGCGCATAAAATTGAGTTATTCCGTTTTTGTGATGGCACGACGATCACGGATGATGACATTGTTGCTTCCTTAGATAACCATGCACCTGTTGCCGTTGATGACAATTTAGTGGTGCAAGAAGACACGCTGTTGGCTGCGAGTATGAATGCCTTAAGCAATGACAGCGATCCTGACCTCAACGATAAGCTTTCGCTCACAACGGCGGCTACGGTGGCTGGGCTGTACGGTGTTTGGTCGATTTCGGCAACCGGCGAAGTCAACTATCAACTCAATAATAACCTGCCTACTATTCAAGCATTAAACGCAGAGCAGCAATTGACTGAACAGCTTAGCTACCAAATTAGCGATGATAATCGAGTGAAGCCGCTAACCGCTGAAGCCATGTTAAGCGTGACTATTTTAGGTACGAATGATGTTCCGGTAGCTGAGACTGATGCCAATGCGGTACAAGAGGATTTAAGCCTCACCGCAAGCGGCAATGTTTTGGCGAACGATACTGATATTGATGCCAACGCGGTACTGCGCGTGGCATCGTCAGAGCTTAGCAATAGTGCATACGGGCAATTATTGGTTAATGCCGAGGGAGGGTATCAGTATACGCTGAATAACGAGCAGCTTATTGTGCAGGCTCTACCAGCTTGGCAGCAGTTAGATGATGTGTTTAATTACACCGTTAGCGATGGGATTAGCAGTGCATCAGGTCAGCTTGTTATTCGGGTAACAGGGAATAACGATGCGCCTATGTTAGTGCAGCCGTTAGTTGATCAGGCGGCGCAAGTCGGTGCAGCTTGGGCTTATACTGTACCCGCTGGCACTTTTGCGATATAGATACCGGCGATGTGTTAACGCTGAGTGCACAGCTAGCAGATGGCTCGTCTTTACCGAGTTGGTTAAATTTTGATGTACTGACACAGCGATTTACCGGTACGGCGCCTGCAGGCTGGTCACAAGCTGTTACCGTAACCGCGACGGATATTTTAGGTTTAACGGCTAGCGATACCTTTTTACTCGATATTACGCAACCGCCATTAGTAAAATCGGCGCTCATCGGTGATAGCGTTTGGTATGACCGAAATGCCAACGGGCTTAAAGAAAATGACGAGCCTGGGGTAGCCGGTGTTACCGTCAAGTTGTTGAATACTAGCGGCGCGCTATTGGCAACAACGCAGACCGATGCGTTAGGTCATTATCAATTTAATCAATTAGCAGCAGGCAATTATCGTGTACAAGCTATTGCGCCAGATGGCATGAACTTTACACTAGCCAATCAAGGCAGTAATGAGAGTTTAGATTCCGACGCTATCCACACGACAGGGCTTACCGATTCGGTGACATTGGCGGTAGGCGGCAAAAACTTGGATGTGGACATAGGCTTAACGATACCGTCAAAAACGTGTTTCACCTATACGTTTAAAGGCTGCGCTCAAACCGATGGGCCTGATGGCAATCTATTAAGCTTTAAGTCCAACGGCGTTGCCTTACATGCAAGCGCCTTTAGTCAAGATAAAACCACCGGTGTGTTTAGTTCTGCCTGGTTAGGCAATTACAGTGGCGGTCTAGGCGTGACTGATAAGAAGGAAGGAAGTGGTCGTAACTCTAGCCACACGGTTGATAATCAAGGCCAAAATAACTTTGTGGTCTTTGAATTTGCAACCGATGTTATCGTTGATAAAGCCTATTTAAGCTATGTCACGGCTGATAGTGATATTAAGATTTGGATAGGCCATATTGACCAAGCGTTTACAAACCATGGCAACTTATCACCTGAGTTATTAGCACAAATGAGTTTTTCTGAATTAAACCAAACAACGTTAAGTTCAGCTCGTTGGGCGGATGTTAATAAACCCGAGTGGTTGGGTAATGTGTTAATCATTGCGGCGGATACAACAGACACCAGTCCTGAAGATAGTTTTAAGATTCAGCAATTAAAAGTCTGTGTGTCAACCACTAACTCAGTATGTAACATCGCTTTGAATGATGCGTCTTACAATAATACAGGAGCCGGTATTGCACTTGATCAAGATTCTAAGGCAGTGACCGGAGATTTAGTCACTTTGCTGGGTATGCAAGCTTATCAATCGGATTTCTTCGATTAACGCCTTTTTCATTTTTGCGTCAAAAACTTAGGAAAGCGCACCTATACATTTTTAGCTGCGCTTTCTCTTTTGCTCTGAGCGTTTCAAAAAATTAGATTATGCTGTTTCAACTGGAAATCACAACACATTGTAATTACAACTGCTTTTACTGTGCTGGAAGAAAAATGCCGCAGAGGCATATGAGCATGGCATGTTTTGACAATATTTTGAGTCGGATTGCTAAGGGGGAGCGTCACTGGGTCTCATTACAAGGTGAAGGCGAGCCTATGGTTCATCCTCTATTCTGGAGTATGGTAGAAAAAGTACGAGATTCAGGTTATATACCTTATACCATTACCAATGGCAGTATTATTGATTGCCAACGTATTAAGCAATATTTTCCACAGATTGGTATTTCGCTTGATACGATTAATGCTGAAGAGGCACAAAATATTGGTCGTTTTAAGCTTAACCAAGTATTACAAAACCTAAAATTATTAACCAATCAGTTAAGTCCTGAACGGATTATTATTCATTCGGTTGATTATGGCCAAGATTTTAAACCATTACGCTATTTTCTTCAGCAACACGGCTTAACCCGTCATATTGTGCAACCGCTGCAGCAAAAATCAGATTATAGGCAGCATTATGAAAGAGTATTTAGCGCCGTAACGTTTGAATATCACTATCGCTGTCGGTTTATTGAGCAACCAACGATGCGTTTTTTTACGATTGATGGTGTCGAGCTGCCCTGTTGTTTTATTAAAGATGTGTCAAAATTCACATCGACTCAGCGCTTACAGCATCAACTGCAACAACAGCAAGTGCCCGATGCTTGTTCTGGTTGTCGAGAAATTACAATTGCAAGTTAACTTACATATAACTCTGCATAATTAGACTAGCCTCTTGCCCCAAATAACGCCGTTCCTATCCATACTAACGTCGAGCATTCGTGAATAGCGACTTTTTAAATCACCACTCATGCCATAAGAAAGCGTATCGAATGCTTGCTGGTTTAATGCGGTTACCGCGCTGTGTAGCTGACGCAAAGGTCGGCATTGGTTTAGATATTCTGTTTCGGGCGCAGGGCTATGCTCATGACGCCTCTTAGTCTAAGATTGGGCAATTCCATAATGCATTGGGATAATTCGAGTAATTCAGCTAAAGGAATGCCGGATTTACTGGTTTC
>NZ_LAJX01000196.1 GCF_000963695.1 Methylocucumis oryzae | reverse complement strand
AGAATCACAGGAATCAATAACAGACCATCGCTACCTTCTGGAATTTTTTAGCCAGTAATGCTTTAGGCATATATTGCCAATAATAAGCAAACAATAAGATAACTACCGGTAAAAAAAGCAAAAACGTAAAAATTCCGGCTAAATGTTCTTCAATAAACGGTGCTAACCATAATCCAGCTAAGAAGCCTAATATCACAGTCGGCAATGCGCCCATGATTTCTATCGACGGCTTGACGATTTGACGCATACCGGGCGCCATAAAATACGCCGTGTAAATCGCACCCATTAATGCCATAGGAATAGCAACTAACATAGCATAAAACGCGGCTTTTAATGTGCCAAACACCAAAGGTACAAAGCTATATTTTGGCTCAAAATCGTTATTTGAAGCTGACGATTGCCAAATATAATCTGGTTTAGCATAGCTCTCATACCAAACCGATTGCCATAACGATTTAATCGACACTTCTGGATGTTCGTTATCCAACTGCCAAAACTGGATTTGATTATCGCCGGTTTCAACTAATAAGGCATTTGCTCTAGGTGCTAACGCCATTGCAGTTAATTGATTAGCAGCACGCTCAGTGATTAATTGTTTCTCAGACGTTGAATGATAAATGCCAAAATTGCCTAGCGCATCGGCAATGATAAAGCCTTTACGGCGTTGCTCGGAAAAAATTTGCGTCACCGCTTTATCCGACACTTTGAACTCACGAATTTTTTCAAAACTTGAGCGATTTTGTTCATTACGAACTTGCGACCATTGCGTTACTAAGCCAGTCGAATCACCGACCATTAACGACAAATCCCCGTTTAGGAAATTAATCGCTGTAATGTGTTGGTCAGAAGGAACAACATTAACCGCTTGTTTTAACGAAGGCGCTGTTTTGTCTCTAACATCGTAGGAAGCAACACGACCATTCGCACTGACTACAAATAGCTGCTGCCCGTCTTTATCGATTAATAAACGCGTCACACCTTCACCGGGTAGAGTTAACACGCCATCAGTACGTTTTAAACTGGCTTCATCGGCAAATAATGATTGTTCTTTTTCAAAACTGACTAAACGAATATGCTCAGCTGTTTTAGCGGCTAGCGTAGTGGACTCTTCACCAAGTTGTGCTGTAATTTGCTCTAATTTAGCACCGGACTCGTCGACGACTAACGCTTCTTCACCTAAGGGGTAGAGTAAACTAGGTTGTATGGTTCTGACATTATTATTAAACGATACCCCATACTCTTGTTTGACAATGACGGCTTTGCCATTCGATAAGCCATAAACAACAGCACCACTATTGACCGGGCTGGCTTGCGCAAAGCTGGTAATCGTTGCGTCACTTGGCAATTTAACTTTATCGGTTAAAACAGTTTTGCCGGTCGCTACATCGAAAAAAATAACCTGACCATTATCCGTAAAACGAGCAGCTAATTGATTTTGCTCTTCCATATCTAACAACAGCGTTTTGCCTATGGTTGCTTCCGGCAACGCATACGAATGCAACTGTTTAGCACTTGCGGGCAAAAATAATGGAAAAACCACGTACAACAAATAGAAAAAAATCATCACTACCGCAGCAATTACTCCCATGCCGCCGGTCACTACACTGATACGAGCCAATAAATCTAAGGCGGAACGCCATTTTTGGTAATATTGATTGCCTGATTGTTGCATAACTTTAGGTTTTATTAGCTTTTTAAAAAGCGGACGATTTGATTATAAAAACGGTTTATGACAATGATATAACAACTCTATAAAAAACGGCCAAGACTTGTTTAACAAGTCTTGGCCGTTTAGGCTATGAGGAGTAATGACAGTTGACGAGAACTTACTAATTACTGGATACCTTTAAGCGCTTTTTCAACTACTTTAGCCGGCAATGGAATATAACCATCTTTAACAACGACTTCTTGGCCTACTTTAGACAAAACCATTTTCAAAAACTCGTTTTCTAACGGCGGTAAAGGCTGATTAGGTTTTTTGTTGACATAAATATATAAAAATCTGGCTAACGGATATTTACCCGCTAAAGCATTTTCAGGCGTAGGTTCAACAAAATCCTGACTACCTTTTTTCGCTAACGGTACGGTTTTAACGCCTGATGTTACATAGCCTAAACCAGAATAACCAATACCGTTAACCGAAGTGGTTACTGACTGTACAACCGACGCAGAACCGGGTTGCTCATTAACATTATTTTTGAAATCACCTTTACACAAGCCGTGATGCTTGAAATAGCCGTAAGTGCCTGATACTGAATTACGACCATATAACTGAATCGTCTTGGTTTTCCATGCATCAATACCTAAATCCCCCCAAGTTTGTATATCTTTTTTCATAACCGCACTTGCGCGTAGATGAAAAAATCGCATCGACTTGATCCACCGTCAAACCTTTAATTGGGTTATCTTTATTAACAAACACCGCTAAGGCATCGACCGCTACCGGTACTGCCGTTGGTTTATAACCGTATTTTTTCTCAAACGCTTCTAATTCATCGTCTTTCATTTCACGGCTCATAGGACCTAAGTTAGCCGTACCTTCAGTTAATGCCGGTGGCGCAGTAGACGTGCCAGCTGCTTGAATTTGAATATTTACATTCGGATAAATGCGTTTAAATTCCTCTGCCCATAAGGTCATTTGATTCGCTAAGGTATCAGAACCTACGCTGCTTAAGTTACCCGACACCCCGCTGACTTTTTTTTATACTCTGGCACCGCTGGATCAACTTGTGTTACCGCGTGGGCAGAAAAAGTAGTTAATAATGCGCAAGTGACACTCGCAAACATTAGCAAAGGTTTAATATTTTTCGCAAAGCTCATGAATTATTC
>NZ_LAJX01000195.1 GCF_000963695.1 Methylocucumis oryzae | reverse complement strand
CTACAGGGACGTATTTACGGCGTCCTTCACTCTGATAACGGCCAGGGATGGCTTGTAGTAGGGCAACGCAGGAGCAGTTGCCGAATGACCTGTCCCGGCTTAAGTGGGTAGCCTTTAAACCTAATACATCTAGGCTTTAGGCAAGGTTACCCCGGTTTGACCTTGATATTTACCGCCTCTATCTTTGTAAGACGTCTCACACACCTCATCACCACCAAAAAATAACATTTGCGCCACCCCTTCATTAGCATAAATTTTAGCGGGTAGTGTCGTGGTATTGGAAAACTCTAACGTTACATGCCCTTCCCATTCTGGCTCTAACGGTGTAACGTTAACAATAATGCCGCAACGCGCATAAGTTGATTTGCCTAAACAAATAGTGAGTACATCGCGCGGTATCCGGAAATATTCTACCGTTCTTGCTAACGCAAACGAATTGGGCGGAATAATGCACACATCGGCCTTCACATCGATAAAACTGTTAGAATCAAATGCCTTAGGGTCGACGATGGCTGAATTAATATTGGTAAAAATCTTAAATTCATCGGAGCAACGCACGTCATAACCGTAACTCGATGTACCGTAAGAAATAACTTTGCCTCGTTCCGTTTCTCTTATCTGACCTGACTCAAACGGCGCAATCATGCGCTGTTGTTCTGCCATAAGCCGTATCCATTTATCCGATTTAATACCCATAACACCTAGTTCTCTGAAGGTAAAATAAAAGCGATTCTAACAGACCTTAGCTCTTCTCAGCGAGCAAGGCTGTAATATGGTCAAAAACCTGCTGAAACATAGCTTCTGTTAAACGCCCGGTTTGCATGTTGTAGCGGCTAGTATGATAGGAATCGACTAAAATCCGTCCACCCGGTAATTCATGCTGGCTATTATGCTTAAACACTGCTTGTTTTTGTTTAATAGCAAAGCCTTTTAACACCGATTGATGAGCGATTTGTCCTAACGCTAAAATAACCGCTCGCTCAGGTAAGGCATGTAACTCGGCACTTAAATAATGATTGCAGTGCGCAATTTCACTAGGTAATGGCTTATTCTGAGGCGGTACGCATTTAACAGCATTGGTAATCCGACAACGGCTTAACTCTAAACCATCATTAAGCGCATTTGAAACCGGTGCATTACTAAACCCATACTTATACAAGGTTTGGTATAACAGCAACCCGGCATAATCACCGGTAAACGGTCGCCCGCTAGCATTAGCCCCATGCAACCCTGGGGCTAAACCGACAATTAATAATTGAATCTGGTCTGCACCAAATGGCGCGACCGGTTGGGCATGGTAACTAGGATATTGTTGTTTAATAGTCGCTAAATACTCCGCCAAACGGGGACACTGACGACAGGTTATATCAAAGACTTCAACAGTAGGCATATCATTTTAAAAGCAAGTTCTATGGTACGCATTCAAGGTTGTTTATCTTGCGACCAAACTCAAACGCTAAATTTTTTTTCCAATAGCAAAATTATAGCTTTTCAGTATACCATTCGAGGCTTAAAAATCCCTTCGTTTATATTGCCGCTCATATTTTATGTTAAATAGCAATAAGTGGTTAAAAATCTATCGTCTCATTGCTTGCCTGCTCATTACCGGCTTATATGCCGCGCATAGCTCAGGGCATTTCATTATTCCGACCCTGTCACGCATGGAAAACATTTTTTACGATATGCGTTTACGTGCCACGATGCCGAATACTGTCGATTCGCGCATTGTCATTGTTGCTGTCGATGAACAAAGCTTAGCCGTCGAAGGCCGCTGGCCGTGGAGCCGAAATAAAATTGCGTATTTAATGGACATGTTGTTTGATTATTACAACGTTAAACTCGTGGGCTTCGATATGGTATTTGCCGAAGAGGATAAAAGCTCTGGCTTAGAATTAGTTGAAAAGCTGGCTGATAAAGAATTAAAAGACGACGCAAACTTTCAGATGGCGGTTGAAAAATTAAAAGCCAAATTATCGTTTGACCAAGTCTTTGCCAATAGCCTAAGCAATCGCAAAACCGTTTTAGGCTTTTTCAACAGTCATATTGAAGAAAAATATAATGAAATTGGCTTATTACCACGGCCTCTTGCTGATGCCACGACGATACCGTTTGCACAGGCATTAATCGAGCCTAAAAGCTATACTGGCAACCTACCCCTTTTACAACAAGCTGCATACGCAGGCGGTTTTTTTAATAACCCTAAAGTCGATATAGATGGCGTGTACCGACGATTACCGCTGATTGTGCAATATCACAACAAAATCTATGAGTCCTTGTCGTTCGCGATGTTTAGGGCATTATTTGATTTACCAAAACCTGAGTTTTCCACTAATCAATATGGTAAAAGCGATAATCGCTTAGAAGGCATACGCGTCGAAGGCTTTACCATTCCTGTAGATGCCGAAGGCGCAATGCTCGTGCCATTCCGGGGCAATATTAATAGTTTTCCTTACATCTCAGCGGCTGATGTATTAAACGGCAAAGCAGAACTAGACCAGCTTAAAGATAAAATCGTCTTGTTTGGCGTGACGGCTCCCGGTCTTTTTGACTCCAGGGCCACGCCGGTAGGCAATTTGTATAACGGCGTCGAAGTACACGCTAATATTTTAAGCGGGTTATTAGATGAGAGAATTAAAGCCAAACCCAATAACGCCGTCAGCTCTGAGATACTCACCGCATTAATCTTAGGTTTGCTAGCAATCCTGGTGTTTCCTAGAGTCGCTATTTTAACGTCGGCTATCGTATTCCTGTTAATGCTAGCCATTTTAGTCTTCATCAATGGTTATTATTGGCATGATAAGAATAGCGATTTAGCCTTAGCTGCACCGCTATCCGAATTCAGCTTATTGTACGGCGTACATTTATTCTTTGGTTTTTTCTTAGAAAATCGCCGTAAAAAACAATTAGGCAATATTTTTGGTCAATACATTCCCCCCGAATTAGTCGCACAAATGAGCCAATCGGATGAAGAATTTTCCATACAAGGTGAAAGCCGAGAGATGACGGTGTTTTTTTCCGATGTGCGTGGCTTTACCACCATTTCTGAAACGCTAGCCCCGCACGACTTATGCGAACTGATTAACGCCATTTTTACGCCTGTCACCAAAATCATCCATGAAAGCCAAGGCACGATAGACAAATATATCGGCGATGCCATTATGGCGTTTTGGGGGGCGCCGATTCACAATAACAACCATGCAACTTTAGCAGTGGGGGCTTCGCTGAATATCATCAAATTGTTATCTCTATTGCAGCAAGAATTTTCCGCAAAAAACTGGCCAGTCATCGATATGGGCATAGGGCTTAATACCGGTACGATGAGCGTAGGCAACATGGGTTCGGAATTTCGCATGGCCTACACCGTCATGGGGGACGCCGTCAATTTAGGCTCTCGTTTAGAAGGCTTGACGAAACAATACAGCGTTAAAATTATTGTCAGCGAATCGACCAAAAACGCAGCGCCTGACTTTATTTATCGGGAATTAGATAGAGTTCGGGTAAAAGGTAAGAAAAAGCCCATCACTATTTACGAACCTATCGCGACCGTTGATGAGACCAGTGAAGACCAACGTCAAACGGTTGCCGAAGTGGCTGAAGCCTTATCTTTTTATCGCTCACAACAATGGGGTAAAGCCTGTGATATTTTTGAAGATTTACAAAGCCGTTATCCCGATGACGATTTTTACGCACTTTATCTTGAGCGCATAGATGAATACCGCATAGCACCGCCCGGTGAGAATTGGGATGGCGTGTATACGCATACCAGCAAATAATCGGTGGCCTCAAAGGTCTTCTCGTTCCCACGCTCTGTGTGGGAATGCATACCCACGATTAAGCTATCACATTTGATACGGACGGAAAACAGTCCTGAATTGAACACAGATAGGCATTCCCACGCAGAGCGTGGGAACGAGAAAACCCGACAACATCGGAGCGTTAAATGTTGGGTTACGCTATCGCTAACCCAACCTACACAACGCTAATTATTTTATTCCTTAATATTTATCTCTTAACTTGATGGCAGTGACGCAGAGCGTGGGAATGAAAAAAACCGCCTAAATGCTAGGCATTTAGGCGGTTGGAGACAACGCGTATAACAGCGCTTGCTTAGGTGAACAAGAAGTCGCTAGAGGCCATTACGGTACCAATAGTAGCAACAACCGAGAGCGTGTCACCGGTAAATTCGTCACCACCGGCATCACCTAACACTTCATATATGGTTGTCGAATCATCATCGACCACCACAGCATAAAACGTTGCAGCCGTATCGGTATAGGTCAAATTCGCATTCATAAAGGTTATTGAGGCTGCTGACGAATCCGCATCGCCAGCAGAACCACCGCTAAAGAACAAGACGGCATTAGCGGCTGCAGTGAAGGAAACCGCTGCACCAGTAGTAGTAAACGAGGTTGCCGTACCAAAAGCATTAATGTCGATTTTATCAGTACCGCTTTTGAAGCCGGTAATCGTATCGGTACCGTTAGCGGCAAATGTCGCGCCTAAGACAACTTTATCGACCGCTGAAACGGTTTCTGTTAAGACAATCGTGTCGTCACCATCACCTGCGGTAATACTATCTGCGCCGTTGCCACCTGAAATCGAGTCGTTACCAGCACCACCCGTAATCGTATCAGCTGCAGTGCCACCGGTTACCGTGGCGGTGTTAGTCGCAGCAGCTGCTGCTGTAGCCAAACTTAACGCGGTTGCTGAGCTATTGCTAATCGTCACATTTATTGCACCCGTAGCAGCACCTAATGCGCCAGAAAGTACATCTACACCATTGCCCCAATCCGTAATAACCACCGTGCCTAAAGCACCTGCCACGTTAAAGGTGTCATTACCAGCGCCTCCTGTCATACTATCGGTATTACCCGCCGTAGTCACACCTGTTACCAAGGTATCGTTACCCGCGTTACCGACTAACGTGTCACTCGTAGTACCACCAGTAATACTGTCATTACCGCCACTACCTTTTAAGCTTAATGCGGCTGCGGCTGTATTATTTATCGTCCAGCCGTTACCGGTAGTCACTTCGGTTAAGTCTACGTTAGATGCGGCGGTGTTTAAAATCACATCGGTTATCGCGGTACCTAAGTTGTAAGAACCTGAGGTTGCTGTCCAGTCACCAGTGACCGTTGCAGTTACCACACCCGCCGCTGCAGCTATCTTAAGCACATCAACAGAGCCACCCGTACCTAAATCAGTAAAACGCCGTAGCACCAGATGAATTGATGTTAAGCGTATCAGCACCGTTACCACCGACAACAGTATTAGCAGCGGTTGACGAAGCAGTAATCACATCGTCACCAGAACCACCGTTAATCGTCGTTATCGCTGCGCCACCGGTTAAGGTTAAATTACCTGTCGCGGTTGTGCCGATAATGGATGTTGCTGTTGCTCCAACGGTTGCTGTGATATTAGCAGAACCCGCTAAGGTTAAGTCGTTAGCACCGATACTGCTACCGTCGACCGTTAACGAGGTTTGCGTACTAGTAATGCTAGTATCACCGGCACCGGTAACCACGGTAGTAAAGCCTGCTGCGCCGGCATTGCTACCTAACACCGCTGTGCTGACACCGGTTAACGATAATTTTTCAACTTGGCTGTAATTGGCGAAATCAGCATCAACGATAGCGACCGATGCGGCAGTAATCGCAATAGTATCTGTGCCAGTACCACCCACTACGCTAGCAGCCGCTAAGTCACCCCGAATGAAGTTTATCGTGTCGTTTCCTGCACCAGCATAAATAACATCGGCAGCAGCATCAGCACCGTCACCGTCACCAGTTATCACATCCGCCGCAGAACCACCGTAAATGGTATCTATTTCATCACCACCGGTTATCGTATTTGCACCTTTAGCCACCCCTTTCAGCGTAGCACCACCTGTTACAGCGGTAATCGCAGTTAAGTTAATAACGCCGGTTGAGGCTGAGTTAGTATCGGCAGATAAGTCAATCGTATTAAAGCCAGACAATAAACCTGCTCCTATCGTAATGCTATGCGCTAAGGCTGATGCCGATTGCGCGGCTGCAACAATACGTTCAACGTTAGTTGTTGTCGTTGATAAATCAACCGTATTGCCTAAGGTTATCGCTTCGGAAATTTGTACCGTATCGGTGCCTGTACCACCGGTAATCGTATCAACGGTAGCGGTGCCAATCACAAAGGCGTTAACGCTTGAATAAATAAAGGTGTTGTCACCATTGCCACCATCTAACGTATCAGCACCTGCACCACCGGTGATAATGTCATCGCCGTCATCGGTAGTAATGGATTGCGCACCAGCCCTTGCGATAACGACGAATTTACCACTCGTACCACCACTGACTAACGTACCGGTAAATGATGCGCCAGAGAAACCGTTAACCGTCACCGTTGTGTCATCGGCCACTTCGCTAATCGTTAATGCATCAGTACCAGAGTTTCTTAATTTTACCCCGGTAATCGTTTCATATTGCGATTGCGTCAAGCTAATCGTGCCGGAAATACCTGAAGCGGCAATTTTAGAGCTATTAGCCGCGATAACGTCCATATCATCAGACACCATACCGGTTGCAACAACCGTTGCTGATGTACCGCTATATAAATCCAATAAAGTGCTTAACTCTTCGGTATCTTGCCCTGAAGTTAACGCCATCACACCGGTTATCGCACTAATATTGCCTGCATTAGCGGCTAACACATCTAACGCAGCGGAATTGAAACCGGTAGCATCGACTTTAACCGGATTGCTAAGCGCTGATAAAAAGGTATCAAGCTGAGTAGAATTCAACGAATTAATATCGCTAGCGTCAATAGCGGCAAGCTGGCTAGCGCTTAATACATTTAAATCATCCGATTCAATCGCCGTTAACTGTGCAGCCGTCAATGCTTTCATTTGCGCCGTCGTTAAACCGATAATGTTATCGGGAGTCAGTGCTTGAATTTGGTTAGCGCTTAAAGAAGCTACTTGCGCAGTGGTTAAGCCTTTAATATTACTTGCCGTTAACGCCGCCATTTGGTCTGCGCCTAAGGCCGAAATATCGGTATCTAACGCTTTTAATTGTGCCGTGCTTAATACCGCAATATCTTCCGCTTCTATATTAGACACTTGCTCAGTGCTGAGCGCACCGATTTGTGCCGCTGTTAAACCTTTGATATTAGCTGTTGTCAACGCGGCAATTTGCGCATTAGTCATCACGGCGATGTCATCAGCATCTAACGATGCGATTTGGGTTGAGCTTAACGCACTGATTTGGTCTAAAGTTAATGAAGGCACTTGCGCAGTGGTTAATGCTTTAATTTGCGCCGGCGTCATGACTTTTATATCGGCTGTTTCAATGCTAGGTAACTGAGCCGTTGTTAATTGCTGAATTTGCGTGGTTGATAAGCCAATAATGCTGGTTTTAGTCAACGCGACGATTTGATCAGTCGTTAACGCCGCAATATCGCCGGTACTAATAGATTTGATTTGAGCGCTGCTTAATACGGCAAAATCAGCTGACTCAATCGCAGCGATTTGGTCAGAGCTCATTGCATTGACTTGTGCATTGCTTAAACCTTTAATATTAGCCGTTGTCAACGCAGCAATTTGATCGGCGGTTAACACCGGAATGTCACCCGTTTCAATCGCTTTAATTTGTATGCTATTTAAGATTGAAATTGTGTCTGGGCTTAACGACGGTATTTGCGCCGTTGTTAAGGCTTTGATTTGCCCAGTGCTTAAACCTTTAACAGCTGCTGTCGTTAATGCATCAATTTGGCTTGTGCTTAACACAGCAATATCTGCCGTATCAAGCGCTGCCACTTGTGCCGAACTTAACACAGCAATTTGGTCTTCCGTTAAATTAGACACCTGAGCAGTCGTCAATGCTTTAATCTGCGCCGTCGTCATCGCGGTCAAATCAGCCGTTTCTATCGCAGGAATTTGTGTAGTCGCAACTAAACTGGCTACTTGCGATGGTGTTAAACCGATAATATTCGTTTTAGTCAACGCGGCGATTTGGTCGACGGTCATTTTTGACACGTCATTGGCTAACGCAGTAATTTGTGCGCTGCTCATTACCGCTATATCGCCTTCTTCTAATGCTCTTACTTGCGCTGACGTCATGGCTTGCACTTGATCGGTGCCTAATACTCTAATCTGCGCCGTCGTCATCGCATCGATTTGCGTAGTAGACATCGAGGTAATATCTGTTGCATCTATGGCTTTGACTTGCGCAGTCGTCAATACTTCAATTTGGTCGGCCGTTAACGTTTTAATTTGCGTGCCTGACATGGCCTTAATTTGGCCTGTGGTCATCGCAGTAATGTCACCCGTCTCAATCGCCGCGATTTGAGCATTAGTCATTACAGCGATTTGTGCGCTAGTCAAACCGACGATGTTGGTTTTTGTTAACGCCTCAATTTGGTCGGTTTTTAATGAACCAATCGCATCGGTTGTGAATGATCTGATTTGTAAGCTACTTAAACCAAAAATATCTGCTGGCTCTAACGCAGCCGCTTGTGAGGGTGATAATGCTGCAATTTGTGCGCTGGACAGTACTTTAACTTGAGCAGTGGTCATCGCTACGACTTGATCGTTGCTTAATGCCGTAATGTCATCGGTTTCAAGAGCAATAATTTGCGCAGTTAATAATGCAGCAATTTGATCTGTAGTTAATGCAGATATTTGATCGCTACTGAGTGCTTTAATTTGAGTGCTGACCAATGCTGCTAAATCGGTAGGATCAATAGCAATCAATTGATCAGTGGTCAATACTTCCAATTGCGTGGTTTTTAACGCTTTGGTCTGGTCTTTGGTTAATGCCGCCATTTGCTCAGTTGTCAAAGCGGGTATTTGGTCAACAGTGAAGATCGCTACTTTTGTCTTTAATGAAACGATTTGCTCGGCAGTTAAGGCAGCTACCTGGTCTAACGATAAACTGGTAAGGTCTGCCGATGATATCGCCGAAATAGTCGATGTCGGTAACGCAGCTATTTCTTCTGGAGTGAGGTCTGCATAAATAATCGTAGCCATTTGAATGCCTTCTAGTGTGTGTTGTAGTGAGTAACGTCCGCCCATGCGACTGAGCGGTTAGACCTTTTAGCGACTGTGCCAAGAAAAACTTTAGTTACTTTCGCAATATTTTTTAACCAAGTACTCACTTTTGGCATATTTTTTATCTATGGGCGGGAATGGTTAAGACACACCCTTATTCTTGACAGATATGGTTTAAGCTCACGGCAAGCTTTAATGTCTCTTCAAAATGACGCACAAAGCGCTTGCTATCAAACAAAGGTGAGCTTAACGCTGAGGTTTTTAAACGCTGACGATAGCGCTCTAATTCATCAGTTTGATAAGCCAGTTGCACGGCTTTATTTTCGTACGCCAGCCAATCCGGCATGATTAGCTCGGTTAAGCCTACTGCATTTAACAAGCTACCGGCCATACGCGCCGCAAAGGTGCGTCCTGGACAGGTTAATACCGGCAATCCTGCCCACAACGCATCGCTTGCAGTGGTTCCAGCGTTATAAGGACTTGTATCTAACAGTAAATCCGCTACACGATAACGCGCCAGATAGTCGGCAGGCGACACACGCTGAGCAAACACTAAACGCTCAGATTGCACGCCATGACGTTTAGCCTGTTCGATTAAATTAGCTTGCGCCCAAGGATTATCAGCAATCAGCCATAACACGCTATTAGGCACTCTAAGCAAGATACGCATCCATAAGGCAAAAATTTCTGGAGTAATTTTATAACTGCCATTAAACGAACAATAGACAAAGCCTTGTTCCGGCAAACCAAGTTCAGCACGGCTAGGCGTAGGTCCAATCACGCGCTTACTATCATTGATTTGATACACTTCAGGTAAATATAAGGGCTTTTCAACGTAATACGGTGCTAAGGCTTCGGGAAACACGAATCTATCGACTAAAACATAATCCATTTGCGGTAAACCACAGCTACCGACAAAGCCCAAATAAGAAATTTGAATCGGTGCCGGTTTATACGCCAGAATTTTATAACGCGCCCCTGCCGTTAAACCGGTTAAATCGATTAACACATCGATTTCATGCGCACGAATCAAACGCGCTGCGGCCTCATCGCTTAGCTCGTGTATAGGGACATGATGATCCATTGCGTTAAGCACGCGTTTACGCATCACCCCACCGTCGTCAACACTGAAATCGAAACCATAGATTTCAAATTCGCTACGGTCATGTAACTCAAATAGCTCAGCCGTTAAGATGCTGACCGCGTGCCAACGAAAATCACACGATAAATAACCAATACGCAAGCGTTGATGCTCATACACTTGATACGGTGCTAATCTGGGTAGCTCAGTCGGTATTTTACGCGCCATCCAAGCTTGCACGGCCGACAACTGCAAACCAGGGTCGTCGGCTAATGCTAATAAACCTAAAGGTCCAAAGCTTTCTAAGAAATACTGTTGTGATAAGCCGGGAAACGACTTAATGATAGGCCATTGACATTGTTTTTGACGTAAATGGCAAAAAATGCTGAATCGCATCAGGTTGCTTAGGATTCAATAGTAAGCTGCGCTCTAACATCGCCTCGGCTTGCTGAAATTGCCGCATAGACTCTAAGCAACGACCTAAATGATTAAGTAATGTGGTTTGAGCATCTATAGGCTGTAAAGCGGCTAACCAAGTTTGTATTGCCGCTTCATTCATGCCTTTAGCTTCTTGCGCAAGCCCTAAGTTGACGGCTGCTTGATAAAAATCGGGTTTTAACAGCCGCGCCGTTTGATAAGCGGTAATCGCTTCATCGATTTGACCTAAGCTGCGTAATAAAACCCCCATGTTAAACCACGCGATATACTGATAAGGCAACTCGTCTTCTGCTACAGCCGTTAACCATTGCTGATAACATTGCACAGCCTCATCTGCTTGGCCTAACGAGGTTAGCTCATCGGCTTGCCTCATCACATCCGTTATGCTCGAATTTTTCATAATAACCTGCATCGCTAAGGTAAAAGTGGGGCTACCCTCTTAAGCTTGGACAGATAACATCCTTAATTTAAACAGGCACAACGCGTACCTTCAAATGAAAAACCGAATGTAACCGCTCAAAGATATAGCCAGCGTTAAAAACTCGCGTACTATGCATGATTAGGCTAAGTTTACGCAACTTTGCAACGGGTTAGCCCGTGTAAGTAAAAAGTAACGCACCACTATAATGCACACTTCCCCGACGGGCTTGATACGCGTTAATTTTTTTAGCGTAGTCTGAGCATAAAAATCATGCTGTCTAACAACGGCTTAAATAACCCGTAGACGAAGCTGTCATTTTGGTATAGAACGTGCTTTATAAATCGCATCTTAACGAGAACCCACCATGAGCCCATTATTAACAAACACATCGTCCTTATCGTATCCAATACACGGTGACCATTTGCAGTCAGCGTTTTTTAATGAATATTTGCATCGATTATTGGAAGAACGTGACGAACTGGGCTTAAGCGATAAGATTTTTGAAATAGACGCGATGATGTTA
The DNA here is from genome assembly GCF_000963695.1 of Methylocucumis oryzae. Classification (GTDB taxonomy): domain Bacteria; phylum Pseudomonadota; class Gammaproteobacteria; order Methylococcales; family Methylomonadaceae; genus Methylovulum; species Methylovulum oryzae. The sequence goes on along the minus strand of NZ_LAJX01000195.1, from coordinate 1,013 downwards.
ACGGTTGAGCCTGGTAATGCCATTGAATACATTGGCGAGCTGTGCTTAATGTCATCTTATTATTATGTGCATACTCAAGAAAGCGCGTCGCATTGGACGCACATCTTACGCATCGATGATAACAGTCCCGATGTAATCATACGCGAAGTCAAACATGACGGTATTCGCGGCATTTTTAGAAGCTTAAATGAAGTTTTATCCTATGGGTAAGGATAAACCGCATAGCCGCTATATAGGCGAGATTTTACGTGTCAGTGATTTAGCTGACGTAGTTAAACTGCAACAAGGACGCGGCTTCACTTTTTTCTCAGCCGATGATGTTCAGCGCTTGGAATTACCGACTAATTTAGCCATTACCAAGCCATCCCCTTACACACACACCATTGTGGCTTATGTAGAGCGCGAAAGCTCTGCCCCTAAACAGTATATCTTAGGCGAAATTAATGAAAACAACGCCGCACGGGCCGCTTGCGACAACGCCAAAGCACAGCAAAAAACGCCTACAAATCGATGATTTAATCTTGCCTGTTGACCATTTAGCGACCCGAGTTTATAGCCAAAACAGAGAAGTTGCGTTACTCGAATGGTTATCGTTAAGCAGCTATTATTTCTGGGGCGCATTAGATGTAGTCGAGCAAAATTCATCAACAAATGTGACGAAAAGCATTCACTATACTGACGAAGCTAAAAGCCCGGCAAAAGTATTTAGCGCAAGTCATACACCTTATTTTGTTAACCATTTTAAGATTTTCCCCTCGCCCACCGAAAGCTTTGTCCGCAACTTCGGTCCGCGTTTACATCATCTAGCGTTAGCCGTTAAAGATGGTGAACGCAACGGTATTGAGCACATTGATTTTGTGGTGAATGCTATACGTGAACAAGGCAAGGATTTTTTACTCGACGCAGTAGGCTCTAAACAAGAAGGCTTAAAACAAATTTTTTCCACGTCATCTGAGCATTCTTCGTTAATTATCGAATATGTTCAGCGCTACCAAGATTTCCAAGGTTTTTTC
>NZ_LAJX01000194.1 GCF_000963695.1 Methylocucumis oryzae | reverse complement strand
GTATTTATCGGCGTCCTTCACTCTGATAAACGCCAGGGATGGCGTGTAGTAGACAGAAAACCGCTCCTGCGTTTTCTGCATTCACCACATCCCTGTGGTTTAGCAACGCAGGAGCAGTTGCCGAATGACCTGTCCCGGCTTAAGTGGGTAGCCTAATGTTGTATGGCTAAGTGCCATCAATCAAACCTCATAATTGCTATATCCCATGAGCGGGCGGTTGTTTATGTACAGCAAATTCGTATTGTGAATTTACAATAAAGCGCACCAAACCACCTTACAACTCGAATTTTTTCACAAAAAAGTGTAAAACCATCAATCACAAGTCATTTTAAAGCCATATTTTCATCATTTATGCTTATCCGTTTCGGCTGTTCCAATTACAAATCTATCTATGGTTATCAAGAGTTGCTTTTTGCAGCTTCTAGCTTGAAAGACCCGCAACCGGATTTGATTAACACCTCACGGCTTCCCGACACGATTACCCAGCATTGCCATTTATGGAGCGAATGCGTCAACCATAACTTAGTGCGCCGGTTTAGGTAAAAATCCAAAAGTTTTACGCGCTCTATTCCTCCAACTTTTACGCCGCAACAACCTGTACCAAATTATCCGAAAACGACGGCGCATGGCCCATATTAGAAAACTCTGCCGAGCTGATGCTGTTAACAGTGCCGGTATTCAGTTGCCGCCAGTAGCCAAGCGTGGCGACGATTAAGCCGGCATTGACATCATCAGTAATGCGGGCTTGACCTTCAAAGCCTCCACGGTTGTTGAACACCCTCACCTTATCGCCGTCATGGATACCTCGTGCCTCAGCATCAAGCGCATTTATCAACACAAACTGCTCGCCTTGGCCTTTAATTTTTTGCTCCATATTGGCGTAGCAGGAATTTAAAAAACCGTGGCTTTTGGGTAAAATAATACTGAGTGGGAATTTGTCTGCTAATTCAGCATTGGTGGCAGCCGCTTCTCTAGGTGGCACATAATCAGGCAACGGGTCTAACGCTTCGCCGGATTGAAAGCCATCGTACATTTGCCGGAACGGGCCAGCGACAAAGTTAGTCGCGCCTTCAGCTTTGAGTTGGCAACGGCCCGAAGGCGTTGGGAAATTGCCGTTTTTATGGGGTGCGCGGTCGTCTTTAGTGCCAACTTTCAAGCGAGCAAAGCCGTGTTCGCGTAAATACACCAGGTCAATACCGTCACACGCCGGGGCATTCCAATCGACGTAATGCTCCAAACATTCGCTATCAGACCATTGAAAATTTTCCTCAGTAAAACCGAACCGCGCCGCCAAGCGGCGGAAGATTTCATTATTAGGAATCGCTTCACCGGGTGCTTCGACGCATTTTTCGTTGTACGTCAAATACAAATGCCCCCACGATAAAATCATGTCTTCCATTTCTGCTCCCATTGCCGCAGGTAGCAAAATGTCAGCGTACAAAGCCGTGTCAGAAATAAAATGCTCCGCCGAAACCATAAACAAATCTTCGTTTAGCAAACCTTGGACGATTTTATCGGTTTCCGGTGCTTGCGTGACGGGATTAGCGTTCCAACACATCAGGGATTTAATCGGCGCACCGGCGGGTGGTTGGTCGGTCAAAGCGCGACCGATTTGTAAAGCGTTGATGACGCGCGTGCCTTCGGGGATTAAATCAGGGCGACAAATCACATCGAATTTATACGGATGCTCCCACACGGGGAATTGCAGCGCACCACCGCCGACATGCCGCCACGCGCCTGTTAATGCCGGTAGGCAACTGACGGCGCGAACAGTTTGACCACCGCCATGATGGCGCTCTAAGGCTACCCCTATGCGAATCGCAGCGGGGTGGGTACTGGCATATTCACGCGCTAAAGTGCGTATGGTGTGGGCAGGAATGCCTGTAATCGCTTCTGCCCATTCCGGCGTGCGCGTTTTAGCGCGGTCTTTAAGTTCGTCGAAACCAAGCGTGTAGTTATCAACATAATCTTGATCGAGCAAGCCTTCTTCGATAATCGTATGAATCATCGCCATGGCCAATGCGCCGTCGGTACCCGGTTTAGGCGCAATATGCCAATCGGCTTCTTTAGCCGTTTTGGAGGCATAAGCATCAATGACGACGACTTTCGCGCCTTTTTTCTGCGCTTCTTTGACGATATGCCAATGGTGTAAGTTGGTGCTAACCGAGTTGCAGGCCCAAATGATAATGTATTTTGAGTGGATGAAACTTTCAGGGTCAACGCCAGCCGTTGGGCCAATGGTCAATAACCATGCGGTACTAGAACCTTCGCCGCAAAACGTGCGCTCGGTAACCGTAGCGCCCAAACGGTTGAAAAACGCATCGCCACCATTTAAACCATGCACTAAGCCTTGGTTGCCCAAATAGCTATACGGCACAATCGCTTGCGGGCCATGTTCAGCAATAATGGCTTGCCAGCGGCTAACGATTTCATCTAACGCCTCATCCCAGCCAATACGTTCAAACTGCTTGCTGCCTTTAGGGCCGCTACGGCGCATAGGATAGAGCAAACGGTCGGGATGGTAATGGCGTTTTTCGTAATCTTTAAGTTTTACGCATAAACCACCGCGCGTCAACGGATGCTCTGAGTTGCCTTTTACGCCAGTTAATTTACCATCTTCAACTTCAAACACCATAGAACAGGTATCAGGACAATCGTGCGGGCAGCCGCCGTGATGCGTGGTTTTCATATTGTGCTCCTCTCTTGTTTTATTGTTTTTATTTTTTTCATACCCTTTGAACGGATGCGGCAAAGAACTTAACCTTGCTTAAACCGATGAATCAAACGCCGTTCTTTTTTTATTGGGTTTATGATCGATACCGTGAAATGGCAATAACTCGCGTAGTTGTTTTTGCTCTATGATTTGTTGTTGGCGCTTGTCGTGGCTTTCTTGAGATTCTTCATACAAGAACACGGCATCTTTAGCGCTACGACGCTGGCTTGTTAATGCCGTAACGGTAATCTCCCAGCGGTAAACATCTTTGCTAATACTAAGCTCTGTACCGACCCGAATCTCTTTACCGGGCTTGACGCGTTGCTTATTGACATGAACTTTACCTCCCGCAATAGCTTCGGCTGCGAGCTTGCGGGTTTTAAAAAACCGCGCTGCCCACAGCCATTTATCTAAACGGATAGCTTCTAACGCGTCTGCCACAGTCTTAGCGTTTTAAGCCTTTAGGTAACGAGAATACAACTTTTTTCTTCAATTCCTTGAATTTCAACCGTAGACTGACCACCCCAATCTTTCAAACGATTAATCACTGCTTGGACTAACACTTCTGGTGCTGACGCGCCAGCCGTGACCCCGACAACATTAATCCCGTCAAACCAATCTGCCTGCATGTCATCGGCGGTATCGATTAAATAAGCGGGTTTACCTAGCTGTTCAGCGATTTCACGCAAGCGATTAGAATTAGAGCTATTCGGAGAGCCTACTACTAAAATAGCATCAGCGGTTTTAGCCAGTTCTTGTACCGCATCTTGACGGTTTTGCGTGGCGTAACAAATATCGTCTTTCTTTTGGTCTTGAATAGATGGGAAACGTTTTACGTAACGCATCAACCATGATTTGCGTATCGGTAATCGACAACGTAGTCTGGGTCACATAGGCTAAATTTTCAGGGTTATTAACCGTTAATTGTTCAACGTCGCTAGGCGTTTCGACTAAATAAATCCCGCCTTGATCAGTGCATTTTTCGTATTGCCCCATCGTGCCTTCAACTTCAGGATGACCCGCGTGCCCAATTAAAATCACTTCTCGGCCCGCTTTAGCATGTTTAGCAACTTGTAAATGCACCCGCGTTACTAACGGACAGGTCGCATCAAACACAGTTAGCTCTCGCTGTTTAGCTTCTTGCTGAACTTGTTTGGACACGCCATGCGCGCTAAAAATCAAATGCGAGCCAACCGGTACATCGGATACATCTTCTACGAATACAGCGCCTTTTTCTTTTAAGCCATTAACCACTGTTCGGTTATGTACGACTTCATGACGAACATAAATAGGCGCGCCAAACGTTTCTAAGGCTTGGTCAACAATTTCAATGGCACGGTCTACACCGGCGCAAAAGCCACGAGGGTTAGCGAGTACGATTTGCATATCTTGAGTAGTTTAGTAGGTTAAATGAGAGTTATTTTAACTCAATACTGTTTCGGACACGATAATTCCGTCAGCATCGGCATATAAATAATGGTCTTTGCGGAAATTAACTCCCGCAAAGGTAATGAGCACGTCGCGCTCACCATAATCGCGTTTATGAGCGTTTTTGGGATAAGCGTGCAACGCTTTAATGCTTATCGGTAATTCAGCAATCTCAGCGCTATTTCTAATACAACCATAAATTAATAAGCCTTGCCAACCATTCGCTACTGCGAGGCCTGCTAATTTCGCATCCACGAGCGCGCAATGGTGAGAGCCGCCGCCATCAACGACTAATACCCGATTCATCGCAGGTTCGCTCAGCACGTCGGCGATTAACTCGTCGTTTTCATAGACTTTTAATGTTGTTATCAAACCGCTAAAGGCTGCTTTACTGCCAAATGTTTGAAACAAAGGTTCAGCAATTTGAAAATGTGGCGTATGAGCATATAAATCGCACAAGCCTGCGGTAGTAAAATTGTTCATAAAGTGCTAACCCAAAGTTTTAACGCGTATAGTGCATTGTAGCGCGCTATTTAAAATGAGCAATCAATAACGTTGTAAACCCATTGCAGAAAATAATGCACTCTGGCATTGTAGTTAGCTTATCATTGCGACATTTTCACCATACACTAACTAGGAAAACCATGAGCGATTCGATTACCTGCCCTCAATGCAGTTCTGATTATTGTTACGAAGACAATAACTTATTTATATGCCCCGAATGCGGTTATGAATGGCCCATGGACGCACCCTCTGAAGCGAGTGGCGCACGTGTAATTAAGGATGCTAATGGCAATACATTGACTGATGGCGATACGGTAACTGTTATCAAAGACTTAAAAAGTTAAAGGCTCTTCGTTAGTCGTTAAAGTAGGTACTAAAGTCAAAAATATCCGTCTGATAGACGGCGATCATGACATTGATTGCAAAATCGACGGCATAGGCGCTATGCAATTAAAATCCCAATTTGTCAAAAAGGCTTAAGCATTGCTTGGGGTTAGCGCTACGCTAACCTTCTTAATTTAAACCGGCTACCAACTTAAAACGGGACAATATCAAGCCAGGACAGGTTGTTTAGAGTGGCAGAAAACTGCTCCCTGCGTTTTCTGCATTCGCCACGTCCTTGTGGCTTGAGGTGTCGGCAGCAGGGATGCTGCCGCCAAGCCTACAGGGACGTATTTACGGCGTCCTTCACTCTGATAACGCCAGGGATGC
>NZ_LAJX01000193.1 GCF_000963695.1 Methylocucumis oryzae | reverse complement strand
GTTTAAATTTTCGGTTTTTTGAGTAGGGTACGCTGCGCGTACCATGAAAAAAATCGTAAATAAAATCAATAAAAAAGGTACGCGTAGCGTACCCTACAGCGAGCTGTAAAAACCGAATGTAACCGTTTAGAAGTATAAACAAGTCATTACACTCAGTTGACAACCGATATTAATAAATCCCGCTTAAACGCTTGTATCTCAGAAGCAATACCTAAAACGATTAAAATATCACCAGCATCTAAATGATGTTCAGTACCATCAATAGCAAAAAATATTTGCTCACCAAGTTCTTTATCAACCACACCTATCAGCAGTAAATTATGGCTAGTATTAAGATTTAACTCACGGATATGCGTATTGGCTAGATAAGACCCGGCAGGAATTTCGACTTGCGCTAAGTTTAAGTCTTGTTGCCCAAATACCGTATGATCTAATAGGGTTGAAATATCAGGACGTATCAGCATTTCATGGGTTTTCTGACCGCAAATTTCGTAGGGGTCGATAATCTTATTTGCCCCAGCCGCTAACAGCTTTTCCGCCGCATCGGGCGATTCAACCATCGCAATAATCGTTAACTCTACATCTAACGCCCGCGCTGAAAGCGTTAAAAAGACATTATCTGAATCATTCGGATAAAAACAGAAAATCACATCAATCGTACTGCCTATCCCTAACGCCTCAAGCTGCTCATCATTACGAAAATCCAACATTCGCGTAGGATAACCCAAGTTAGCTACCGTCGTCGCTTCGTTCGCATTTTGTGCAACAAACACAACTTTGTTTAAACTTTGTTGCAATCTCGCCATAACTTCCAACGCCATGACGCTATAACCAAATATCGCAATTGATTTCATAATGCGCTCTTAGCGAGACCACTTAAACGCAGTTGATCGCGAAAATACTCAATACTCACTTCTCGTCCTAACAACAATAATAAATCCCCGGCTTGTAAAACAAAATTTAAGTCAGGATTAAAATAAAAATGTCTATGACTGACTTGATAACGGTACTTATGTTGGCTATGGATAGGATTCGCACTAATTACACCAATGAGTATGAGTTTTTTTTCATGGAAATTAATAGTCGCTAGGTTTTGATGCTGTAACCAAGAATCGGCAAGAATCTCAACTGTTTCCATAATACATTGTTTTTCCTGACGTAAAATACCAAAAATAGCCTCAAAAGCCACTGGTTGCCCAACATATTCAGCGGCAACTAAACCTGCAATTTGATAAGGCTGGATAACATCATTAGCACCGGCTTGATACAATTTCTTAATATTTTCACGCTGATTAGCCCGTGAAATAATGCGTATAGTCGGATTCAAAAAACGGCTGGTTAACGTGATATACACATTGACCACATCATTACCTGTCGTACACAACACCGCATTCGCGCCATGCAAAATCCCAGCATGGGTTAACACGCTGTTTTTGCTCGCATCATCTTGAATCACTAAATAACCCAATTGCTTAGCTTTCAATGCATTCGTCGCATCATTGTCAATTACAACAAAACGCTGCTTATCTTTAGCCAACTGCTTAGCGATATGCTCGCCTACTCGACCAAAGCCGCAAATAATCACAAACTCGTTAAAACGCTTTAATTCGTTATAAGTGCGATTTTCGCGCATGTCCTGCATCCTATCGCTAAATGCAGACACCATAATTGACGTTAAAAACGAAAATACACCTAAGCCGCTTAAAATAATACACATCGCCACTAAACGCCCACCTGGCGTATGCGGTGCTATATCGCCATAACCCACCGTCGATACCGTCACCATCGTAAAGTAAACCGCATCAAACAAATTTTGGACTTCTGGATTATGACTAGGTTTTTCAAACAGATAAATGGCGGTACTACCGATGAAAACCACAAAGCTTAAAAACAAAGCCAGGGTGAATAACTCAAAACGCTTACTAGCCAATACCTCGGTAAATAATTTTAAGCTGTTCAGATAGCGAAATAATTTGAATAAGCGAAAAATCAAAAATAACCGCAGAATTCGCAACGGTCGATAACTAGGCAAAATCGCTAATAAATCAATTATCGCTAGCGGCGAAAGCGCATAGTTAAGCTTTTTAATGAGGATTTGTTTTAGAACCGTACTGATTTTGAAAGGAATATTGAGATATTGGGTTTTCTCGAAATGAGCGATGACTAGTTTATGGCAATCGTTATAAAGCCAGGCACGTAATAAATACTCAATAATAAACACCGTTACCACGCTTTGCTCAAACGCAATACCTAATTCAGTTAACGGCTTATCGACTTCATAGATTAATAAACCCACGCTAAAAATCACTAAGCCAATCATCACAATATCAAAGTTTGACTTTAATCGACTATCAGGATTTTCTAATAAATCGTAAAAAAAACGCTTACCCCGTTGATAGCGCTTAGAATTTTTCAGCGCATACGCAGAAGCCACCAAGAGTCGAGTCGCCATATAACTGATAGCACAAAGAGATTTAAAAGGTAGGCGATTATACTTCAAACGGTGAGGTTTTCGGTTTTTAGCTATGTAGGGTGCACTGTGTGCACCTTTATAACATCATAAAAATCAATGAAAAAAGGTGCGCACAGCGCACCCTACAACAACACAAGATACCGAATGTGGCCGTTCAAAGTATATAGGGCGAAAACAAATAAATGCGGGGGCGTTTGGCGGGATTTTTTCAAAGGCGCAGTGAGCGACAACTACGCCTTTTGTCTTAATGTGTTAAAGCTTAGCGAAAAAAATGGTGTAAAAGACAACGGCCACCACCATTAAGCCAAAATAACCATAGAATTTTATGTAATCGAATGATTTATGTGTTTTTATTTTTTTCATGACACTCACCTCCAGAATAGCTTACTCAAACAACTAGGCGATAGTTATTGAAGGGAGATGGCGGTTTTAGCATCCCCCAACTTAATGGTCGCCAGAATGCTCTTTAATAAGATGCTCGCTGCCTGGCTCAAGTAAACATTCAGTCAGTCGGTTCAACGTATCGTCGCTCACGCGTTTAGCCTTAAATTCTGCTTTTAATAACTTAACAAACGGTAATAACGCTTCGTTGATTTTTATCGTCGGTTGCGGCGGCTTTTTCTTATCCGGCGGCAACGCTTTGCGGCCTCGCTTATTTTTCTTCTTAGACATCAATTAAACATGTAATTAAAGAGTAACCTAATTATAAGAGTGTTTGTACAATAAGCAAGCAATTTAAAGGTTACTTTTTTAAACTGTGATTCAGATAACTGCCCTGACTTCTCATCGTTCCCACGCTCTGGCGCACTGTCATTTAGTTAAGAGGTAACTATTAAGAATCAAATAATTAGTGTTGTGTAGGTTGGGTTACGACTGCATGGATGCAGGAGGTAGACAGACCTACGGAAGACTATTTCAGAAAATACAACATGCAAGTTATTGATTATTTGGTTATATTCCTTAACTTAATGGCAGTGACGCCGGAGCGTGGGAACGAGAAAAATAGCAAAATTTGTATTGCAGGGATTATTCCCTATAACGTTTATTGCAACTGCCCGACAAAGCTAAAAGTCCCTGCTTTGTAAACATCAACCCCACCCGCGTTGCCACCCCAAAATAACGCAAACACAAGCTCTCCGGTTAATGTAAATGTGTTGTCTGTGATAGTCAGCTCAGTATTAGCCGTCTCAAATGCACCTACATCTTTAAAGCCGATATTATTAACAAAATACCAGCCATCAGTTCCGGGTTTACCGGCTGGATTACCGGTAATCGCATCGGTACCATTCACATTAGGCCGATTGGCATCATAATGAAGCGCTAAATCACCAACGGTAATATAACCATATCGGCCGTTAACCCTAAACGCACCACCAAAACCAATTTGCCCGGCAAACGTCGTTAACGGTGAACTATCATCAAAACTGGCCGTTGTTCCCTGCGGATTACGACCTTCATCGTTTTTAGGTTTATAGGGATGTTCTCGGGTCAGCATTTTAAATTGTGGCTTAGGCCACGGTTCGCTAAACGGTAATCGATGCATAGGAATCTTGCCATTGTCGTTTAACAGCGGATTAATATTGTGATAATAGATTTTATTGAATGCGACCGTCACACCGGATTCTGTATAAGAAGGGCCTATGATTTGCCTACTGCGTAAGTTTTGAATTTCACTTTTGCTAAACCAATCATCTAAGTAAAAATCCCGATTGCTAACTGCATCACCAGCAATAATGCCCATCTTACCGTTATCAAAAAACATATTTTTCTCGCCATTCACATCCTCTTGCCATTGTTCTTCCGTTGGTCTGCCATTGGCATCAACGCCGTTATAAGCATTACCAGGTGCTTTTAATACCGTTGCCCAATACTGCGGCGTTAAGTCTACCGTTAACACGCCGTTAACAAATTGCCTAGGCTGTGCCTTAGCGGTGTCAGCAAAAAAATACCCGAAAACAGCTATAAATCCTGCTGCCATTAAAATCAGTTTATTATTTGTTTGTTTCATCATGATTAATCTATCTCTCTTATCTAGTTCGTTAACCGATTTTACTAATCGGACATTGAAAAGTTTTGTTTGCGTTAACTCGTCAGCAATAAGCAAGCCAATCAGTTGACTTTAACGACTAATTATTTTTTATACATTAAAATCAAAATGTTATAGATTAATACTGTTTCATCGTAAGCAATGTGAGGTAAAAAAGACCGGTGCGGGTTTAATACAACTCTAACGATAAGGGATATGGCACATACAGTACGGCATATCACTTAATTCTTAAAAATATATAATTAACAATAAGTTATTATCACCTATTACCAGCAAAAAAATCGCATAAATTTTCTAAGTTATTCTTTTACATAGCTAAAGCTAACAAGGCTAAAACTAACATCATTAATAACTGCGTCATTTCACACATCCTCAGTTGCATGATTTTTTAATTTACAACTTAACCTTCGCAAAGGATTTAGTT
>NZ_LAJX01000192.1 GCF_000963695.1 Methylocucumis oryzae | reverse complement strand
CTGTGCGCACCTTTATAAGTTATCATTAAAAATCAATGAAAAAGGTGCGCACAGCGCACCCTACGGCAACACAAGATACCGAAAACTTGACCGTTCAGAGCATAGGTAAAGCCTATGCTCCATTCGTTCAATTACCCAAATCTAACGCAGATAAGGCTTTTTCTAAGTCTGGGTGTTGGAAGGTAAAGCCATGTTCTAGCAAGCGCTGTGGTAAAACACGCTGGCTGGCCAAGATAATATCTGCCATTTCCCCCATTAGCGCGCGTAATAACCATTGTGGTGTCGCGATTAATGCGGGCCGGTGTAACCGCTTTGCCAGTGCGCTTGCAAATTCAGCTTGTCTAACAGGATTAGGGGCGGTCGCGTTATAAGAGCCTTGCATCGTTGTGTCAGCTATCAGGCTTTCAACAATCGCTAACCAGTCGTTTTTATGTATCCAAGACTGCCAATGTTGTCCTGAACCTAAACGCCCACCGAGTCCCAGGTTAAATGACGGTAATAGCGTTGCTAACATGCCGCCATCTGAGCCTAAAACTAAACCTGTTCTAACAATACACACTCGTAGCCCCAACTGTTCGGCACTTAACGCCGCATTCTCCCAATCTGAGCACAATTGAGCGGAAAAAGTCTTGCGCGGGTTTAGCGGTCTCGGTTAAAACGGTATCGCCCTGGTCGCCGTAATAACCAATTGCTGAGCCGCTAATCAGTAGTTCTGGCTTTTCCGGTAAACGTTTAAGCTGTGCCAATAGTTGTTCGGTTAGGCCAATGCGACTATTTCTCAGCAAGGCTTTGCGCTTTTCTGTCCAACGCTGTGTAACAATAGGCTCGCCTGCCAGATTAATCACGACTGCGTAGTGCTTATTAAGCATTGCTATGTCGGTGACTGTTTCAATAGCATCAGAAAGGACTTGTTTAGCATAATCCGGTCTTCGAGTAAGCAACGTCAGATGATGTCCTTTGGCTAATAAGCGTTTGCTTAACGCCAGTCCTAAAAAACCGGTACCGCCTGTGATTAAAATGTTCATGAGGGTCAATAACAAGATTAAATCAAAACTAATATAACCGGCTGATTAGTACTGGCAAGGCTCGTTCTCAAACTAAAAATCCATAGAAAACGTTACATACGTTGATATGCCTTGTGCCGGTGCGACTCGCCCGCCTACGATAGCCATAGCTTTGATAATAAAATTCATCACTGAGATTTTTAATCGTCGCGGCTAGTTTGTAACGCTGATATTGATAGCCTAAAGTCGCATCAAGCGTATAGTAGCTATCGCTTTGGTATAAATTACGGTTAGACAAATACACTTCCGATTGCCAATAAATACCGGCACCTGCGCTGAAACCTTTTAGCATGGGTTGGCTAAACTCATAATTCGCCCAGACTCGCATACTATGCTCAGGAATGCCCATGAGCCGATTGCCTTTAGTAATCCCTGGAGCTAAGTCATTGCTGAATTCGGCTATCGTATACGCATAATTGCCAAGTAGTTGTAATTGCGGCAAAGGCTTATACACTAAATCGACATCAAAACCTTTAGATTGTTGTTGCCCGCCGGGTTTGGCACTAAACGCATTTTCGTTGACGGGTACCGCGACATTGCTTCTATCTATTTGATACAACGCGATTTGGCCGCTTAACTGCTGGGCGAAATCGAATTTAAAACCGGCTTCTAAACTTTCTGACAGCGCTGGCGTTGGATTGCCAGAAAATCGCGTAAACGGCTGTCCACGCATACCTTCACTGTAATTCACAAACAGCGAAAATTCTGGTGTTATATCAAACACAGCACCGGCTCTAGGCAGAATGCGTGTCGCCGATGTAGTGCCGTTATAGGCTAATTGTGATAAATCGTTGTAATTAATTTCAACCACGCCTGCTCTGACGCTAAACAGCAAATGCAAGCGTTGATATAAAGTGCTTTGTAACTGTGCGTATCCGCCGTAAGTCTTATTTGTAACGAAAAGCTTATTTACGTTAGCCCAGGTTTTATCGTAAGGCAGAAACGTTGGCTGCGGTTGGGATAAATCCACCGATTGAAGGGTGCTGTTTAGGTTGTTAAAGCCTTCATCAGCAAACTCACTGTAATCAGCGCCAAGTAAGAATTTGTTTTGACTAGGCCCATAGTCGAATTGTGCTAATAGATTACCTAATAGACTATGCTCGGTTTGTTGTTGAAATAATTCGGTATTGGTTAGCCCCCAAAGCGAATTCGGTCTCAGTGGTTCATCAGCGGTATAACTAATGGCTCTATTAGTCCTTCCAACTAACGTTTGCGTGAATTCATCAAATTCTGATTCCGAGTAACGCGCTTTAACATTTGCCGACCACGTACTATTAAACCAATGGTCGAAACTCGCCCAAACACCATAAAAATCCGAGTGACTGTAGGGTATGTCATTAGGGCCAATAAACATATATGGATTTTGTATATCAAAATTACCGGTCACGGTACCGGTAGCGGGTAAGCCTTGATATTCTTGTTGTCGCCATTTAGCAATACGACTTTGTAGCGTAAAGCTGTTTTTATTATTGTCGGTGATGGTAATCGAGGGGTTTAAGTTATAGCGCTCGGTGTCTATTTCATTAATAAAACTACCGGCATTGGTATATTCAGCGGTAAAACGTGTTAACACATTGTCATTAATGGGCTGGTTAATATCGACAAATGGTTGATAAAAATCATAACTACCTATTTTGGTACCTATTTGACCGAAAGCGGTGGGTTTAGGTTGTTTGGATACTAAATTGACCACGCCGCCAACGGGCGCGCCCGAGCCACCGCTGTATAACACCGCATTAGAGCCTTTTAATACTTCTACCCGCTCTAGGTTATTCGTGCTTTCTCTATCACCAGGATTGTAATATTGGGTAAAGCCATCGAGTAATTGTTCGGCGGCAAAGCCTCGAATTTTGGTGGCCTCCGTCGATGGCGTAAATAACACATTATTCGGAATAACACCGGATACGTTGCGCAAGGTCTCGCTGACGGTGACGTTTTGTTGGTCGTTAATCACGCGTCGGGTAATGATTTGCACAGATTGAGGAATTTCCTTTATCGGCGTATCGGTACGCGTTGCGCCGGTAGAATATTTGGCGTTATACAGTTTATTATCATCGGTTTCTTCGGTATCAGCCGTCACTGTCACGGTATCTAGTTCAGTGACGGCTTCAACAGCCACTTCATCGGTATCAGCGCTTACACCATACGCATAAGCGTAGACCAATACGCCTAAGCTTAGGCGAATTAAACAAGAAAGTTTCAACATAGTTAAACGAAATTCACCGTAACATTTAACCCGACCAATACCACGGCATTGCCATGATAAAAGTATTGGAAGTCACCTTGATTAGTGCCGCGCACCCAGCCTTTAGCACTACTTATTCCGGTAACGCTATCGCCTTTATTGCCTAACACTTTTAACGTATTACTAGTCGATGATAGATTTAATACGGCGTTAGCGGTTAATACTAAGGTGTTATTGCCAGAACCGGTTAGGTTAATCGTTTCTATGTCTTTAATCCGACCGTGCTTATCGGCTAAATTCAAAGTCTGATTTTTTCCCGTTAATACCAAGGAGTCGTTACCACTACCACCATCGACTAAGCGGAAATTTAACGTAGAAACTTGAATAATATCCTGGCCTTTGCCCGCATGAATGACATCGGCACCGCCTTTGCCGATTAATACATCATTACCTAAACCACTAACAAAAACATCGGCTATCGGT
The DNA here is from genome assembly GCF_000963695.1 of Methylocucumis oryzae. Taxonomy (GTDB): domain Bacteria; phylum Pseudomonadota; class Gammaproteobacteria; order Methylococcales; family Methylomonadaceae; genus Methylovulum; species Methylovulum oryzae. Next base: position 4,234 of record NZ_LAJX01000192.1, on the reverse strand, counting down.
GTGCCGGTTAGCTTATCAACGCCCGTTGTCCCTAAGAAATCAACGGCGTTAGTAAAGTTCTTGCCTTGAATAACATAGGCCGCACCGGTTTCGTTATTGACGCCAGAAGCGCCAACGATTAAGTCATCAAAGCCATCACCATTCAAATCACCGGCTGAACTCACCGCGCCACCGGTGTTATCGCCATCGTTAACGCCGGTTAATTTAAAGCCGTTTTGCCCGTTAAGCGCTGAAATCGATAAATCACTAAAGCCAGAGGCTTTTCCAAACACCACATAAGCATTGCCCGTATCGGATGTTTGACCGATTAAAATATCATCAAAGCCATCACCATTGACATCGCCGGCATTACTGGCCGAATCACCCAATTTGCTAAAGCTAGCACCGGAAATTTTAAAACCATTTTTACCAGTTAAACTGCTGACATTTAAGCTAGCACTAAAGCCTGTCGCCTTACCGAATAACACGTAAACGCTATCAGCATAAGGTGCAGTGATTAATAAATCACTATAACCATCGCCATTGAAATCGCCAGCACCGCTGACAGGAAAGCCACTAAAATTATTATCAGTTGCGCCCGACACTACAAAACCATTGCGGCCGTTTAAATCGGCGGTGGTTAAATCGTCAAAGCCAGACGCTTTGCCAAATAGCACATACGAAGCCCCTGAATTAGTGCCAGACGTATCGGCAAACGGCGCGCCAATAATCACATCATCATAGCCATCGCCATTAATATCACCGGCTGAACTGACCGAGCCACCTAAGCTATCGCCACTGGTTAAGCTAGAAAATTTAAAGCCGTTTTCGCCATTCAGCGTGCCTAAATCTAATGAGCTAATGTCATGGCCGCCGAATACAATATACGCGACGCCAGGCGCTGGTTTAGAGTAAGGTGCAATCGCCCCTATGACTAAATCGTCAATACCGTCGCCATTGAAATCGCCCGCGCTGCTGACGGAATAGCCTAATATTTTAGTGTCGCCACCACTCAATCTAATGCCATCGCTGGGCTTGATAGCGCTTGATGATAAATTAAGCGTTCCTATACCGCCGGTTTTACCAAACACGACAAAAACCTCGCCGTCGCTAGAGCCAAAAATGCTACCGGTTGCGCCAACCACTAAATCAGCAATGCCATCGCCATTAATATCGCCAGCGCTGACAGATTTACCCGTATTGACTGAGCTGTTTGACGTAAACTGAGCATTTGCTTTGGTCACGGCGGTATCGGTAAAAGCACCGCCTTTACCATAAAGCACATAAACAGCGCCTTTTTTAATGCCATAAGCATCGCCGGGAGCGGAAATAATCATGTCGCTAAAACCGTCGCCGTTTAAATCGCCATAGCTCACCGCTGAGCCGGTATAAGAAGACTCTGTACCGGTAATTTTAAAACCGGCTTTGCTGCTACTTAATGTTGATAAATTAATGTTTTTAATAACCGCTTTATTTTTTGCTAACGCCACCGAATCGGTACTTTCATTGGCTAAGATATTCGGTGCGGTGCTGCTCATTAAAACTCCGGCTAACCCGGCCAAGATATTCAGTGTAGTGCTGCTCATTAAAACTCCTTAAACAGAAAACCGGCTAACCGGCGGCTATGTTGAACATTGTTAGCAGGTTAGTGCTTACAGATGCAGTCGGCGAAATTAAGCATGTTTTGTGCCTAACGTTTTAGTTGGTTTTATTGGTGCGAGCGCGTCAATGACTCAGTGTGACTTAAGCATTACTAACTAAGTGATTGCTTAATAAGTAAAAAATGATGACCCTCTTAGAATGGTCTTTGTGCTTAATTCAGTGACCTATTCGGTTATGGTGTTCAATACAAGAAAATAAGCGGAATAATAACGTTAAATAACTTAGTTTAATTAGGTGGTTGTGTATAAAGTTTATTTAAATCAATATCTTGAATTTGGATAAGGGATTTAGCTTAGAAAAATAAGCGGTATAACACAGTTTAATTTAGACTGGGTGGGATGCTGCGGTTGCTCGTATTAAGCGTGGGCGTATTACTTTAAGATGGATTGGTAATATAAGGCTAGACTAGGCATAATTTGCCTTTATTCATTTTGGTTTTTTTATCCCCATGCTGTCACATGTTTCGCCTAAATCTGAATATTCCGCCAGACAAAATTTAAGATGGTTGTTTATTCTTAGAAATTTAATGATACTCAGCGAGTCATTGTTGATTATTATCTCGGTATACGGTCTTAAAATTCATTTACCCGAACAGCAATTATGGTTAGTCATGTTGCTGATTTGCTCATTCAATGTTTACACCTCTATACGCTTGCAAAACGAAGAGCCGATTGCTGAGGGCGATATATTTTCGCAGCTCATCATGGATGTATTTGCGATTACGTTGTTGCTGTATCTGACCGGCGGAGCGTCTAATCCAATCATTTGGGTATTTTTATTGCCTGTGATTATTACCGCTATTATGTTGCCGCATGAATATGCTTGGTACATGGTGATTTTAACCACGACGATGTACACGGTATTAATGGCGTTTAATGTCCCGTTACCGGCCGTAGAGCCGCATTCGCCGAATCCACAAATGCTTTCAGGTATGGACAATTACGAAATGTTGCAACATGCCCATGCGATGAGTGATAGACATTATTTTAATTTACACATTTTTGGCATGTGGTTTGGTTTTGTGTTTAGCGCCGGTTTAGTCGCGTTTTTTGTTGTTGAGCTTGCGACGACGTTAAGAAAACAAGAGCGGCATTTAGCCGATGCACGGGAAAGTGCCTTACGCGATGAACGCGTGGTTGCGTTGGGTACGCTTGCTGCCAGTGCTGCGCATGATATGGGTACGCCGTTAGGTACGATTGCGATTGTCGCTCATGAAATAGAGCAAGAATATCCTATGCACCGTTTCCCTGATTTGCATGAGAAAACCTTAATCATGCAACAACAGATTGAGCGCTGCAAACAAGCATTATCGGTGATGTCGGCTTCGGCGGGTGAATTACGCGCCGAATCAGGGCGTGTTTTTGCGTTAACGGATTATATTAATGACGTCATTAATCAATGGCGTACACATAAACCAACCGCTAAGCTTAGTTTTACCATTGATCCCAGTGTCGATATTGAAGCTAAAATTATTGCTGAGCGTACGTTAACCCATTCAATCATTAATATTTTGAACAATGCGGCCGAAGCTTCGCCGCCAGAAAAAGGTGTCGAATTTTATGCGCATTGGGATGCTTATGAATTGACGATTAAAATTCGCGATTTTGGCCCTGGATTACCTAGTGAATTAGTTGATTTTGCCGGTAAACAGCCGGTGATTAGTAAAAAACATGGTTTAGGCGTAGGGCTTTTCCTGACGTTTTCGACGATTAAACGCTTAGGGGGACATATTAATCTTTATAATTGCGACACAGGTGGTGCATGTGTGGATGTTATTTTACCTTTGTTAACAACGGAGCAAAATGATGACGAGTCAGGAATTGGACCGGCCCAGATTGTTGTTAGTTGATGATGATGAAACGTTTTTGCAAAGTATTGAGAGGCGCTTTGGAGAAACGTAATTTTGAAGTGTTAGTCGCTAATGATGTCAGTGGAGGAATTATGTTGGCCGAACAAAGCGTACCTGAATATGCCGTGATTGACTTGCGCATAGGCTATGAATCAGGTTTGGAATTGGTTAAAAAATTAATTACCTTGGATGCGAATACTCAAATCGTCATGCTCACAGGTTTTGCTAGCATTGCCACTGCGGTGGAGGCTATTAAACTAGGCGCTGTGCATTATCTAACCAAACCCGCTAATGCCGATGAAATTGTGGCCGCGTTAAATAAAAATGAAGGTGATACGACGGTCAGCATTAGTGAAACGCCTTTGTCGGTTAAACGCTTGGAATGGGAGCATTTACAGAAAGTATTAATGCAATACGACGGTAATATTTCAGCGGCGGCTAGAGCTTTAAATATGCATAGACGCACGTTACAGCGTAAACTAGATAAACGACCGGTGCGTGAATAAATCCATGTTTTCTCGTTCCCACGCTCCGCGTGGGAATGCATACCCATGATCAAGTTATCGCATTTGATACCAGCGGAAAACAATGCTGTTCTGAAGACCGGTAGGCGTTCCCACGCAGAGCGTGGGAACGAGGCACCGGTGCGTGAATAAATCCATGTTTTCTCGTTCCCACGCTCCGCGTGGGAATGCATACCCATGATCAAGTTATCGCATTTGATACCAGCGGAAAACAATGCTG
>NZ_LAJX01000191.1 GCF_000963695.1 Methylocucumis oryzae | reverse complement strand
GTAAACCGGACACAGACGTTTATGTATTAGATACCTTAGGTGAGTTAAAAGCACATTATTGCGCATCTGATCTTGCGTTTATCGGGGGTAGCTTACAACCTATTGGTGGACATAATGTTTTAGAAGCAGCGGCGGCTGAATGCCCCATTATCTTTGGTCCTTACATGCATAATTTTCAAGAAATTGCTGATGCATTTATTAGTCAAAAAGCTGCCTTGTTATGTCCTACGCCTAATGAGCTCGCTGACACTGTACATCTGCTTTATCAACACCCAGAACAACGTGAGCAGCTAGCCAAACACGCAAAAACTTTAGTGCAAAACAGTCAAGGTGTTGTGGCTAGAGTGTATGAATTGCTGAAACCCTATTTAGGCGAGCCAGTCGGATTCTGACAAGGCTATAACGTCAAACAGTTAAACTCGCGTCATCGTTCGGTCTAAGGCTAAAGTCTTACAGCTCACTGTAAGGTGCTTTACGCGTACCTTATTATTGATTTTATTGCGATTTTTTTAATGGTACGCACAGCGAACCCACTCAAAAAAACCGATAACTTAGCCATTCAGTATATATACCGCTGCCCATTAACAAAACTAAGCAGCGGTTTTAAACAGTTAACGCAAGGCTTGATAATACTGCGCTAATGCTTTTATCTCTTCATCAGTGAGTTGTTCAGCAATTAAGCGCATTCGTGCATAAATATCATTATGTCTAGCTCCTGTTTTATAGGCTGTTAATGCATCAACTAAATAACCAGCTTGTTGGCCTTTTAAGGCAGGAATATCGATTTTTTCACCTTGGCCATCGCTGCCGTGACATACCGAACAAGGCGGGATAATGCGTTTGCCATCACCTTCTGTTACTAGGTTATAGGCTTTATCAGAGCCTTGTCCAGACGGCGAGGGTGCCGGTAACGTGCTAAACCATAAGGCCAAATCAGCGGCATCTTGTTCAGTTAAATTTTTGGCAATGCCGGTCATGGTTGCATTGTCTTTATCGTCATTGGCATAATCGCGTAATTGCTTAAATGTGTACGTCGCTAATTGTCCAGCGAGTGCTGGGATAGCCGGTATCACATCACCATCACGATTTTCCTCTGGACTGCCTTGACCTTTATCGCCATGACAACTAGTGCAGTTTGCTGCTAAGGTTTTGCCTTTATCAGCATTGGCGTGTTTAAGCTTAGCTAATAACTCAGGTGTCCAGGCTACTTGCGACGTCGGCTTAGCAAAACTCACATTGGCAGCCAGCAACAGGCTTAGTAATAATAGTGCCTTTATCATTGTTAATACCCCCACGCGCTAGAACCAAAAGTTTGCATAAAGAAAAACTGCAGAATGGGTACGCCAAAACTAATCGCCATTAACACAGCAATCACCTTATTCCATAAGCCAAAATCATTTAAAAACTCAGGCAATTGCTTAACTGGATGAATTGGCTCGGCATATTCAATTTGCGCAGTAAAGGCTTCTGCGGCCGGTTGCATCTGAGTTTTGACTAAGTTATAAACAAATAAACCAGCCGAACCCAATAATACCAAGCCACCAAAAATCATTGCTAATTCATAAGGTTTCCAGGCCAATGTGAGCAAAATTGTTATAGACCACCGTTGAAATCCGGCGTGGCTGACCTAACAAACCCAATACATGCCAAGGGGTGGTTAAAATCACCATACCGATAAACCATGCCCATAATTGACATAACGCCATCGTATTAGAAAACAACGGCTTGCCGGTTAGCATCGGCCATAGATAATAAGCCATTGCTAAATACATAATAATCGTCGTACCACCAAAAATAAGATGGAAATGACCTGAAACCCATGCTGTGTTATGCACCATCGCATTCATCGCATAGCTAGCGTTTACTAAACCGCCAAAGCCACCAAAAATAAGCATTAACAAGCTTAAAATCACCGCCAAAATCATAGGATTTGTCCAAGGCAAGGTTAATATCCAACCGAATAAGCCTTGACCACCGCGTAACCGTCCTGCAATTTCCAGCGAAGCAATCACCGTAAACCCGGTAACCAACGTCGGTAACGCTACGACAAAAGTACCTATACCGTGTAACAGCTTCCAGCCTTGACCTTGCTCAGGGTCCATATACAAGTGATGAAAACCAATAGGTAACGCAAATACGACTAACACAATAACAGAGGCTCTAGCGACTTCATCGCTAAACAAATAGCCACCGGCTTGTTTAGGGACTAACACATAAAACGCCGTATAAACCGGCAATAACCAGAAATACACGATAGGGTGTAAGGTCCAGGCGAATAAGGTGCGTGCCAGTCCGGCATCGATGGTATCAATCCAACCTAACGCCAATGGCAATAACTGAAATAACACCTCTAAGGCAACGCCGGCACTAGTCCAAAGCCACAACAATGCATTCGCTGTTGTGGCAAACATCGCTAATGGGATAGGTTGACCAGGATTGGCTTTTTTCCACTGGGCAAACATAACCACCATAATTACGCACCATAGCCATGAGCCGACCACTAATAACGTTGCGCCTAGGTAAAATGATGCATGGGCAATAATCGGAGGATAAAATGTATACAACACCGAGGCTTTACCTAACAGTAACGGTACTGCCGCTAAAACAACGCCTGTCAGCGCAACGGCAAAACCAAGCCATGCCAGTTTAGGTTGCCATAATGGCTGATTAAGACTGGTTACGGCAAAATAATAGCCAAAACCCATAATGCCAAATGTGGTTAAAACAAACGCCATTAACACACCATGCGTACTGACTGAAGCAAAATAAACCGGGGCGGAATTTAACGCCTCAATAAAACCACTGCGCTCTAAGACTTGATATTCGCCTAAAACACAGGCTAGCGCAAACGCAGCAAACGCAACCCATAAGTGGGCTAAGACGAGTTTTTTAGTTGCTTGCTCAATCATAATGCTTCTCCTTGACTGGTTTTAGCGGTCGGTGCTTGCCAATCCTCTTTCGCAATAACAGCAATATTGCTCCACATGTGGTTATGGCCTAAGCCACAATATTCGTTACATAACAAAGGATAATCACCCGGCTTTGGAAATGTCGTCGTAATTTCAGCAACATAACCGGGAACAATCATCGTGCTCATATTCGTCATCGGAATATGCACACCATGCAATACATCCATACTCACCCAGCGAAAGGTAATTTTAGTTTCAGCAGGTACTTCGATATGTTTGGGGAAAAACGAGTAGCGCCCAGCAACCATGCGCACAATGACATCGCCTTTTTCGTTAACAGAAACACCTAATTTATCTTCGGCAAACTCTTCGCTTAGATGCAAGCGTGCAGAATCAATGGTTTCAACTTTGCTAGGTGGGTTAATGCCATGAAAAAAAGCGTCTAGTGTGATAATCGCGACCAATAAACCAATCGCCGCGAGCGATAACGTAATCCATTTTTGTTCTAAAGACTCAATATGCAAAGCGCGTAACTGAGCAATAAAATCTTTAAGTTTGGCTTGATAATGTTCAAGATTGACATTCATAGGCTACCCCCTAGCAAAAATACGCCGTAATACAGAAACAGCCAGGCAAGCACCATAACGCCTATGACTACCGACATCAACGCGAAAGTGCCTATTGGCGGGCTTTCGAGGATGCGCTTGCGTTCTTCTTCACTCATTTGTTCCATAACCACCCCACATATTATTGTTAGACAAGGTATTTCTAGGAATGCGGATAAAACAGCCGTCAGAACTCACAACGAAGACTGTTCTGCCGATTCTAAAGTACGTTTAACATAGTGACTGTTTAGGCGATTTCCAAGAATGAATCTACCCAAATCATGCAGGATTTTTGCGTCTTTTCAAGGCGTAAAAAACAGGCGCATAGCGGGCTATGCAACTGTTTTTACAACGCAGAAAAAGGGGCAAAAAGACCAGTGAGTTGGGTAGATTCTTCGCCGGAAATCGCCTCAATACCATTAGTAATGGCAAGGAAATTATAGAGGTAAAACAGCTATTATCCGAACTGTTTGTATCTGACGGGTGCACTGCCCACAGTTAAGCATTTAAGTAACCGTTTTTTCGGAGTGCAAGGCTAGCCTTGCATTGATTTAAGCACTGCACAAAGCGAGCTTTGTACTCCAAATTAGTTAACTTAATGGCAGGGAGCTGACGGGTGACAATAGTTGACTCTCACATTTTGTTATCAAGGAGGCGATACTTTTTTAAAATGGCTAAAGCCGGAGGTGTAAATATTTCTTACATTCAACTTGACGTTTACGAATTAGATAAATACTTAATCAAAGCCTTATGCTTGTTTCAGGTGCTGATTTATCCGTACCGTGTAAATCTGTAGCAGCTACTAGACAAGAATGACGGCAACAAGCTTGTTGCCGTCAACTAACAGCTATCGACTAGTTGCCAGCAGCTTTTAACATATGAGCAAAGCTGTTACCGTTAACTTGGCAAGTTTTAGTCACTTTCTTAACACAAGTAGGTGGTACAACGTTTTCTAAGTCGAATAACCAAACCGCATCACCAAAGCCAGTGGGGGCAATCGCTAAATCTGTACTTGATGGATGTTGCACAGATACAACGAATTGCGTTGGTTTTGCCGGGTTGAAAATCATACCCGTCGCTTCTGAGCCGTTAACTTGAATGCTCATGAAATGGTCTATAGATTCGGCTGTGCCATCGTTATTGACGTCGCGAATAAACCAAATATCGCCGCCAACGGTTGAGCTGTTAGGTGCGTCTTCGATGATATAGATATTGCCTAACGCGTCTTGCGCTAAGTTATCAGGTGAGTTTAACACTGCAGTCGTTGCAGGATAATTTAAGTTTTTAGGTGTGTTAGTGTTATTAGCAAATATGCGTACCGTTGCTTTACTATCGTCTAAGATTTCAACCGCATAAATAGCTGCTTCAGAAGTCATTGCGATATATAGCACTTCATTACCGTTAGCTAATTTAGCCACTTCCATATCTTCTGGACGACCAAATGGTGTTGCACCGACTTCATCAGCGGCTGCGCGACCACCTAAAGCGTTAGTTAAATCAACGCGTGGGTCGGTTTCAGGCTCGCCATTTTTGAACGCTGATACTGTTGTAACAGGATTGCCATCGGCATCGGTTAACGCAACCCACGTTGCAGCACCTGTGCGCGGCGCACTGGCGTTAGAGGCGTCATTCCATAAATCAGAAGCTACACCGTTAAACGCATCAACTTTTAATACAAACGTTTGACCTTTAGTGTAATCGCCCGGTGTGGTCATGACGAATTTGTAAATAGAACCTGAGTTCCATTCGTCGATGTAGTAAATCACGTTGTTGTATTTTTCACTGAAGTTAATACCTTCGTGCGAAACATTGGCAATGCTTTCTAACTCGCGTTTTTGAATATCAGCCGGTTTAGCAAATGGGTTTAACACTTCGATAACACGACCTTGCCCCGCCCATTCTTCAGCAACGATAACGGTACCGTTTGGTGTAAAACGCGCTGGGTCGAATGCGCCGTAGTCGTTGGTCCAATCGCCTTCCGCACCTTTTTGGTCACCAGCGAATAACAAGGCTGTTTTTTTGGTTTTGAAGTCATAACGGCTTAAGCCAGCGCCGAATGGGGTTTCATGAGGTAAAAATAAGAATCTGCCATCATCGCTAAATGCAGACATGTCTAACATTGATGAGCTAGTACCTGCTGGAACGCGTAAGATAGATTGGTTAGTGTCGGCTTCAACTTTCGATAAGCTTAACAAGTTAGTTTGGCTAACACCTGCTGGGACTTGCAAAGGTGTGTTTAACTCATTGATATGATTAGCAGTTGAAGCAACTGCTGTTGATTGCGTTAATGGGTTAAAGAATACGTTAGTACCTGCTAGCGCTGATTGCGACAGGGCGAATACCACAGCGCCTGTTAACAAAGAGTAAATTGGCTTGCTCATAGTTCTCTCTCATCATGGGTTTAAATGTTATGCGGTTTAGTCGTAGCCCGCTTTAATGGGCTGGAATAACCGTTAACTATTATCACAAGCGAATGTTAAGAATATGCTACAGTGATAATATAACATATTGATTATGTTGCAATATTGTTACAAAAAGTGTGGGTATTGATATAAAACAATCAGTTGAAATTGCTTGCGTAACCAGAAGGTGTCAAACAAATTGCTGTCAGATGACTGCACTCAGCATCAAGTCAAGCGCACGATTAAGGTAAGGCTTAAGTCATAAAAAAGTCATATTCAGCGCGTAACCTCATCGAGTTTGAATGATAGTTATTTTTATTTACCCGCCAGGAGTTGAATATGCCGCGCCGTTTTTGCTGCGTTATGTTATTGATGTGTATCAGTGCCTTAGTATACGCAGACAGCACCGCCCAAACCCCAGCCAAAACAACCGAACTGCTTTATTTAAAGATTTTACAAGGGTTACAACAAAAACCCGGCGTTCTGCCTACGTTACCCGATGTTCCTAATCCTTATGGCGCACTGTATAACCCAGAAGCGATTATTCCTCCGCAGTGTTACACGCGCACTGAAGGTGAGCGTAATCCTTGTTATGTTTGCCATCAAAACGCCGTTAAAGGCCGTGAAAACACCATGAACGATGGCGATTTGCAAGCTGAATACAGCTTTAGCGATATTGGTTTTACTAACCATTGGCAGAATTTATTTGAAGATCGTAGCGCTAAAGTCGCAGCGATTAGTGATGACGCTATTTTAAAATGGGTTAATGAAGACAATTATTCAGCGTTAGCGAGTCGGTTGCGAACAGCAAAATTCAAAGGCTGGATACCGGATTTAGCTCATCTTGAACAAGGCCAAGCGGCTTTCGATGCGGACGGTTTTGCCAAAGACGGCAGTCATTGGGTGGCGTTTAATTACAAGCCGCTACCAAGTACGTTTTGGCCGACCAATGGCTCTACTGACGATGTCATGATACGTTTGCCCGAAGCATTTAGAACGAATAGCAAAGGCCAGTATTCAGCCGATGTTTACAAAGCTAACTTGGCGATTTTAGAAGCCAAAATTAAAGGATTAAACAGTATTTCGTCATTAAGCATTGATGAAAAAGCCGTCGGTCAAGACTTAAATGGCGACAACCTATTGACCACTGCCAATCAGATTAGCAAGTTAGAGCATTATGTGGGTGCGGCGGAAAAAGAATTTATCGACACGTTTTTATATCCAGAGCATACCGAGTTTTTGCATACTGTTCGTTACCTGGGTATTAACGATGACGGTCAAATCACGTTATCTAAGCGCATGAAAGAAGTGCGTTATATGCGTAAGTGGAAAGCATATCGAAAAATCATGTATCGCCGTTTTTACCAAGAAGAAGGTTTTGAAAAAGACGCAGGTAACTTACCCGGTTATACTGATTTAGGTCAGCGTGGTTTAGATAACGGCATGGGTTGGGCGGTGCAAGGCTTTATCGAAGATAAAAACGGACATTTGCGCGCCAGTACGTTTGAAGAAAACATGTTTTGCATGGGGTGCCATAACTCGATAGGCTCGACCATTGATAAAACCTTTAGCTTTCCGCGTAAAGTCGATGGTGCTAAAGGGTGGACTTATATTAATTTAAAAGGTATGCCGGATGCGCCTAATCAAGGTGAAACTGAGGGCGAAATTTTAACTTATTTTAAACGCGTAGGTGGCGGCGACGAGTTTCGCAGCAACACCGAGATGAAACAGCGTTGGTTTAATGCTGATGGCACGGTTAACCAGGCCAAAGTCAAAGCGGCTAAGGATTTATACGAGTTATTAACCCCTTCAAAAGAGCGGGCATTATTGCTTAATAAAGCCTATCGGACGATTGTTGACGAGCAAGATTTTATTTATGGTCGTGATGCTACCGTTACACCACCTAAAAACGTATACGACAAAATCGACAGCAAAACCGCACCGACCTTACCTAACGAACGTATTTATCCTTGGGACATCCGTTTGGATTGGCAAGCTAGCGATTTAAAATAAGGTTTAGTGGTAATCATGGAGTCCAAAACATGTTTTGGACTCCAGCTATTGGTTTAATTTTGGTATTACCACGTGCATCTACACGATTGCTAACCTATCTCAGGCGGCCAATTATGCGTTTCGCTTTGGCAATGTTGACACCAGGCATATAACGCGTCATACATGATTAAGCCGTGGCTTAGCATTTCAAGATCGTCGGCGAAACGCCGGGACAAACCTAATGATAATGCGTACAAACCGGCTGATTGTGGAGTTAGCTCCAGTCTTGAGGTATCAGCCCCGCGTACAATGAGTGCTAATTGTTTGAGCGCCGGGTCGGTTAACTGGTACTTGGTTAAAAACGCGTCAAAGCTACATAATTCGCCAACATGGCTCAGTTCTACATCGGGAATATCATACGGTATAGCATTAAGCTGTTGAGCTTGGCTTAATACCTGCTCGGTAGGTACATATAAAAATTCAGGGCTAGCGTCGATAAAGCGCGCGATAAGCCACGGACACGCAATGCGGTCTATTTTAGGACGCTCACGGGTAATCCATTTCATCGCGCACCGCCTGCTAGCCAGACTTCGCGCATTTTTAGCGCTTTGTCTAAACGGGTTGATACCGTATCCCAATGAATATTAAGCCAAAATGCATCAATATACTGAGCTGCGCCAGCACCATAATCCATTTGATACGAATGTTCATACATATCCATCACCAATAACGGCAAGGTAGCGCTAGGGGCGTGTAAATGATCCCATTGCCAATAATTTTCTAGCAAACCGCTATGTAGGTTATAACCTAACACCACCCAGCCAGAGCCACCGCCTAAACCTGCACCCATGCGTTTAAATTCTTGCTCCCAGGTCGCTAGTGAGCCAAATGCGTCAGTCAATGCTTTTTGTAATGCGGTATCAGCCTTGCCGTGACCGCCTAAATTGCCAAAATATAACTCGTGTAATACGACTGACCCCGTACGCATTAAATGCTCGCGCTTAAGGTCGTTATAAATAAACGCGGGTAAATTAGCATCTTGTTGCATCGCTAATAATTTCTGTTTAACCGTGTTTAATGCTTTTACCGAACCGCCATAATTGTTTTCCCAGTGCGATAAAATGAGTTTTTCTGATAAACCGTCTAGCTTGCTAGGGTTAAACGGTAGCGCTTGGCGTTCGTGAATAGAGCTAAAGGCTGAAGGCTGTGTTGACATAAGTGTTCCTGTCGAAGTAAGGGCGTTAGTGTCTGTGGCAAAAGCGGCTAAAGCTAATGCACCAGACGTTGTAGTCAAAAATTCTCGTCGGTCTATGGTCGTCATGGTTTCCTCTCAGAAGGTTAAAGGGGGCAGCAAGGCATACAGCTCGAGTAGCCAAGGTTTAAGGCTGGTTAGCAACAACCCCGCCAGTGCCGCGCCGGTAATCACTGGAATGACGCCTATTTTGAAACGGAATAATGCCAATAACGCAAACGCGCAGATGATTAACGCTAAGAAGTCGACATGACCTTGCCAACCGCTAGGCCAAAACACATGCCAGGCAAAAAATAACGCCAGATTGACGATTACGCCGACGACTGCGGCCGTGATACCGGTTAATGGGGCGGTAAACGATAAATTGCCATGCGTGGATTCGACTAACGGGCCGCCTGCTAAAATAAACACGAAGCTAGGTAAGAACGTGAAATAAGTGACTAACACAGCGGCAACAACACCGGCCATGACTAATTGGTCTGCGCCGAACAATGCTTGCGCCCAACCAGCGACAAAGCCGACAAAGGTCACTACCATGATTAATGGGCCAGGTGTGGTTTCGCCTAAGGCTAAGCCGTCTATCATTTGCTGGGGTTGTAACCAGTGGTAATGCTCGATGACGCCTTGATACACATAAGGCAATACGGCATAGGCGCCACCAAAGGTTAATAACGCAGCTTTAGTGAAAAACCAACCCATTTGTGTTAAGGCATGAGACCATCCGTAATGCCAGATTAGCCCTGCCATCGGTATCGCCCATAACAATAAGCCTAAGGTTGCAATGCCCAACAGACTTGACCAACGAAACCGTGTGTGGTCTAACTGAGTGTCATCGCCAATAACAGCAGCGCCAAATGAGTGTGCCGCTTTGCCATGACCGCCACCGGCTTTAAATTTCTCGGGTGCAACGCGTCCACCGATGAAGCCAATTAACGCCGCTATGGCGACAATGGCTGGAAACGGCGCGTCAAAGGCAAAAATAGCGATAAAAGCACTAATCGCAATGCCCCACAGCCAGCTATTTTTTAAACGTTCTACCGCCTATTCTATGAGCCGCTTGCAACACGATAGCGGTTACAGCCGGTTTAATGCCATAAAACAAGCCGACGACAATAAAGGTATCGCCAAAGCTCAAATAAATCCATGATAACGTCATTAAAATAAACAACGACGGCAGTACGAATAAAGTGCCAGCGACAATACCGCCTAGGCTTTTATGCAATAACCAACCGACATAAATAGCGAGTTGTTGGGCTTCTGGGCCGGGTAGCAACATGCAGTAATTTAACGCATGTAAAAAACGCCGTTCGGAAATCCAATGGCGCTTTTCCACTAATTCTTGATGCATAATCGCAATTTGTCCCGCTGGACCACCAAAGCTAATAAAGCCTAGTTTTAACCAAAACAAAAAGGCTTGCCAAAAACTAATCGATTCAGGCAAATGGTTATTGTTAGGTGTTGACTTAACAGACGTCGTCATAAATCCTCTCCACTAGAAAAACTGCTTAATAAACTGTCAAATATCGCGCTCGCGGCAGTAAGCAACTGTTCGTCATTGCTGATGTTAGCTTTTAGTCCTGCTAACACACATTCAACGCCTGAGGCCTCTAAAGGTTGTACACCGCCAACATCCAAAAAATGTACTAAGGCGCCTAAGCGTTTTAGCGCAGGTTGTTCTAAGCTGAAACTAGCCAGCATGACTTCAAACGTGACGCTACCCGCACAATGGCTAAATCTAGCACCATCAAAATCAAATCCTATGGCGTTATTAGGACAATCTGCCGGTGACGCTAACCATAAAAACCGCGCGTTACCATCAATAAAACGACGAATCAGCCAGGCACAAGCCAACCTATCAACCCAAGGACGGCTGCGCGTCGCCCAAATCTGGTTTTGAAAGTCCGCTGGGTTAAGCGTGGTGATAGTCATTTCAATGCTGTGCGGTTCGTCAGGTGACTGTATTCTTGCTAGCTTCGCGTCAAGTTGATTAAGCGCTTGCTCTGTTTGTCGTTGCGCTTCACCGGGGAAAAAATCAACTTGGCATAACTGGGTAAAAGCCTTGCGTAGTTTACGTGCTTGTTTAAGCGCATCGTTTGCAGTCTCGAAGGCCGCGCTGTTATGCAGCGTATGAATGCTGGCGAGTAACTCGGCAAAGGCTTGCTGTCTATCAAATAAGCCGATAAACCGATTATCATCCGGCTCTTCTATGCGCATCAGTTCGGCTTGGCCTTGATAAGTGCGCACTTGCTCTACAATCGTGGCTAAAGCGTCACGACATTCAGGGCGTTCTGGTAATAAATAAACGCCATCGCGTAACACGGCCGAGCCTGAGTTTTTTAGCGAACGCCATACGCGCATACGCATACTGGCATTCTCCGTTGGCAAGCTTAAAATGAGTAAAAGCCAATAATTCATGTTATATATGCTACTAAAAAGTAGAGCTTATAACATAAAATTTATTGTTTTTCGAGGCTAAGATTTCTTCTACCTTGCCCTACAATGACTACTTTTAAAGTAAGCCGCTATGTGGAGGAGTTGAGACTACTGTTAATCAGTTGACTTTGATGAAAAATTAGAATTTGTGATAATCGTATCGTCGTATCGTTCCCACGCTCCGGCGTGGGAACGCAGCTCGCGACGCTCCAGCGTCGCGTGGTGAAGGGCCGCTGGAGCGGCCAAGGCGGCATTCCCACGCCGGAGCGTGGGAACGATTAAATCTTGTGTTGCTGTAGGGTGCGCTGTGCGCACCTTTTTCATTGAGGAGTGTAGGTGTATGCGCAGTTTATGCTAGCGCCCAACGTTATGTTGGACGCCAATCAAAAACTTCACATCAAACCGTCTGTGCGAGTAGTCCTACTAATATCTGATAATAAATTTCTTCTAACGGTATTAAATCAGCGACGGCAATATGTTCATTCACTTTATGTATAGTCGCGTTTAATGGCCCTAGCTCTATGACTTCAGCACCGGTTGGGGCTATAAAGCGCCCATCCGAAGTGCCGCCGCCGGTATCTTCAATGGCTTTTTGACCGGTGACGGCTTTGAGTGCGGCTTGGGTTGCGCTGATTAACTGGCCTGGTTGAGTTAAAAACGGTTGGCCAGATAAAACGCCATGTAAGTTCATAGTTTAAATTAAACGGCGCCAGCAGTTGTTCGGTGCGTTGCTGTATCTGCTCAGCTGTTAATTCAGTGCAAAAACGTAAATTAAATTGCGCTTCTAACTGGCCTGGGATGATGTTTTCAGCACCGGTTCCGGCCTGGATATTGGATATTTGTAAGCGTGTAGGCGGAAAAAACTCGTTGCCGTTATCCCATACTTCATTAGTTAACGCGGCTAACGCGGGTAGCGCTTTGTGGATAGGGTTATCGGCTAATTCTGGGTAAGCGACATGGCCTTGTATGCCTTTAATGGTGAGTTTAGCGCATAAGGAGCCACGTCTACCTACGCGTATTACATCACCCAGGGTTTTATCGCTAGACGGTTCGCCAACTAAACACCAGGTAATTTTCTCACCGCGTTGCTCTAAGACCTCGACCATTTTGACGACGCCATGGGTAGCAGCGCCTTCTTCATCGCTGGTGAGCATGATAGCAATAGAGCCTTGATGCTCTGGATAATCGGCAATAAAACGTTCTGTTGCAACAGTGAACGCGGCAATACTGGCTTTCATATCGGCAACGCCGCGTGCGTATAACAGACCGTCTTTGAAAGTGGGTTGGAACGGTGGCGATTGCCAACGCGAAACATCACCTACCGGTACGACATCGGTATGACCTAAAAAAGTCAGCAGCGGCGTTGATTGTCCGCGTCTAAACCAGCAGTTGCGTGTATCGGCGAAATTCATCCATTCCAAATTAAAGCCTAAAGGTTTAAGTCGTTCGGCGATGACATCTTGGCAACCGGCATCATCAGGCGTGACCGATGGCCGTTTGAGTAAATCGAGTAGGAGTTCCAGGGTATGGCTCATGCGTTGTTTTCGTTGGGTTCGGCTAAAGAGACAGCGTGTTGGTAACCGCCTTGTTTGGCATTAAATCCGACGATAATACGGCCATCCAAGTCAAGCACCGGTCGTTTGATTAACGTTGGCGTGGCAAGTATTAAGGCATGGGCTTTAGCTTCGTCGGTGCTCGCGTGCTTGTCTGCGTCGCTAAGCTGTTTGAAGCTGGTGCTACTACGGTTTAATAAGACCTCTAAACCGACTTGCTTTAGCCAGGCGCTGAGCAATTCAGGGTTAAGTCCATCGCTGCGAAAATCATGAAAACGATAGTCTATGTGATGGTCAGTTAACCATTGCCTGGCTTTTTTGACGGTGTCGCAGTTTTTAATGCCATATAAGACGATTGCCATGCGGTTATAACTCGCTGGTTAATAGCTCGTCTAATGAAGGCAGATTTTTATCAGCTTTGCGGCGTTGTTTATAGACTTCAACGAACTCCATAAACGCTTGCTCTAAATCATCGAGTAAGTCTTGCTCTTCAGCTTTGTCTTCTCTAGGCATGTCGTCTGAAGCTAAATATTCGCGTTGTAAAGCAACTTCGCTATTTAACGCCATAATTGCATAAATCATTGCATTGTTTGAGATGTTTTCAGTCATAGTCTTTTTGTTGTTAAGGGTTAACGATTGGGTAAATGCCAAGCGGCTTGGTCATGAGACGATTCTAAAGCTTTTTCTTGTGAATCGGGTAGCTCAGCAAAAAAATCTAAGCCCGTTTGTGCTTCGACGTCATCGATAGTTGTGACGAATTGGCTTAACGGCTCTTTGCCTGATACAGTTTGCGGGGCAATAAATGCTAGCGCGTGATGACGGCCTGAGTTAGATTCTGTCAGATAGACCTTATAAAAAGCATCGGGGACTTCGACCCGCCAATCCGAGCTTAAACGCTCAACACTGCCTTTGAAAATAGGGCCGGTAATCACCCAGACTTTACCATAGTGTTTAGTAAACTCGTCGATTTCTAAGGCTTCTAAGCGTTGCCACCATTTTTGGTTGAGGTTAGGCTTTTGCGGCGTGATGTTAGTCATTAAAAAACTGTCTTCTTGTCCCTGACGACCATATAAATGGCTAATCGCATAATTAGGTGCCATGTGACCACGGTCATAACCACTACGGCTATAGCTTTCATGGTCTAGTCGATTCAGACTGCGCCAGTCCAATTCAAAGCGGCTAGGTCTTTTCAAATCCGGTGCGTTGGCTTCGGGCTGGGTTAAGGCGTATTCCACCCATAACGGGTTGCCACGCCAGTCCGAGTAGCCAACAATAAAGCCATGATTGCGCAATACGCGAAAAAACGTGTTGATATGCGGTTTCAACGCATGGGGTTCGCCTTGATACAACATCTGTGGGCGCGCCACATAGTATTCATACGCGTATACCCCGCCTCCTAATACGGCAATAAGCAGTGCTGAGGAGGGATTTTTTAGCGCTAAGCGTAATAGCATTAGCGCCAGTTTTAATAGGTAGTTATTGGATTTAGCCAAGTGACTGCCGTTAATCGCGGAGTAATTCGTTAATACCGGTTTTACTGCGGGTTTTTTCGTCCACTTGCTTAATAATGACCGCGCAATACAAGCTGTATTTACCATCAGCAGATGGTAAGTTGCCGGAAACGACGACTGAGCCTGCTGGAATGCGGCCATAAGTAATTTCACCGGTTAAGCGGTTGTAAATTTTGGTGCTTTGACCAATATAAACGCCCATAGAGATAACGCAACCATCTTCAACGATAACGCCTTCGACAATTTCTGAGCGCGCGCCAATAAAGCAATTATCGCCAATAATCGTTGGATTCGCTTGTAAGGGCTCTAAAAACGCCACCAATACCGACACCACCCGATAAATGGACGTTTTTACCGATTTGTGCGCATGAGCCTACCGTAACCCAGGTATCAACCATGGTGCCGCTATCGACGAAAGCTCCGATATTGACATACGACGGCATTAAAATAGCACCTGGCGCGATATAAGAGCCATGACGTGCGACCGCATTTGGTACAACACGGACACCCGCTTTGGCAAAGTCTTCTTCGCTGTAATGTGCGAATTTACATTCCACTTTATCGTAATAACGGGTATTGCCGCCGTCTTGTAAGCGGTTGTCGTTAATTCTAAACGATAATAACACGGCTTTTTTTAGCCATTGATGGGTAACCCAATCGCCGTCAATTTTTTCAGCGACTCTTAACTGACCGCTATCTAATAACTTCAACACGTCAGTGACGGCTGAACGCAATTCTGGCGAGGCATTGCTAGGGTTTATATCGGCACGTTGTTCAAAAGCCTGGGTAATAATAGATTCAAGTTCTGTCATGAGTGTTATGTATTTTATAGTGTGAAGAAATCAATGCGCGAGTGTTGAGTCAATCATAAACTCGCGAGAAAGTTTTTTAAGCGATGCGCAAATTTTATACATTCATCCAGCGGTGGCACTAATGCGATGCGCACATAATTTTGCCCTGGATTGACGCCTTGGTTGTCGCGTGATAAGTAGCTGCCTGGCAAGACCGTCACGTTTTCATGTGCGTATAAGTTACGGGCAAATTCGGTATCGCTTATTGGGGTGGCCAGCCATAAATAAAAGCTAGCGGGTGGTTGCTCAAGTTCGCATACGCCAGATAACAGCGTCAACACCGCATTAAATTTTTCCCGGTATAACTGGCGATTTTCGCTGACGTGATGCTCGTCTTGCCAGGCGGCGATGCTGGCGTGTTGCGTTGGCAATGGCATCGCACAACCATGGTAGGTTCGGTAACGATAATAATCGTGTAGTAATTCGGCATCACCGGCAACAAAGCCCGAACGCAAACCTGGTGCATTTGAGCGTTTAGATAAGCTATGAAACACAATACAGCGTTTGTAATCGGTATTACCTGCTGCATAAGCAGCATTTAATAAGCTTACAGGTGGCTTGGCTTCATCGTAATACAGCTCGCTATAACACTCGTCGGCGGCGATGATAAAGTCGTAGCGTTCGGCGAGTGTCAGCGCGTATTGTAACTGTTCAAGGCTTAAAACGGCACCGCTAGGATTGCCAGGCGAGCATAGGTAAAGTAATTGGCAACGCTGCCAAACTGCTTCCGGTACGCTATCCAGCTCTGGTAAAAATCCAGTTTGCGCCGTGGTATTGAGAAAATACGGTTCTGCACCGGCTAATAAGGCCGCGCCTTCGTAGATTTGATAAAACGGGTTAGGCATCACGACTAGCGGTTTAGTAGCGGTCTGGGTATTGAGCACACATTGAGCGATAGAAAATAACGCTTCACGCGTACCACTAACCGGTAAAATTTGCGTATCGGGATTTAATTCGGGCAACTGAAAGCGTTTAGCAAGCCAAGTTGAAATGGCTAGGCGCAGTTCTAAAATACCTTTGCTAGTTGGATAAGCGCCTAAACCGTCAAGTTGTTCAATCAACGCATGGCGGACAAATATCGGAGTTGCATGAGCCGGTTCGCCTATCGATAAGTTGATATGCGCTTTATCAATGGGCGGTTTAATGCCTTGTTTAAGCTGAGCCAGTTTTTCAAAGGGGTAAGAATGTAAGTGTGCTAAATGAGGATTCATCGGATTTCCTTGCTGGTCTGAAACCTCCCCTTTCAAGGGAATTTTTGTAGTTTGACAGCGATACTCGCGTATCGTTATCCTCCGCAGTAACCTCCTCGTTTACGGGGAGGGATAATCCACCGACCTCTATCCGTCGGCGGGCGTCACTCGACGGATGAGGTTGAGTGTGGATTGAAACATGCGTGACTACAGCGGTTATTGGCAATGCGGGCGTCTTCCGGTGGCTTGCGCCTGTTGATAAGTGGCTACAGCGCTAGCCATATGTTGTTGTAAATCTTGCATACGCGTGGTGTCAGACGGATGGGTGGACATGAATTCTACGGTTTGTTGTCCGCCAGAAGCTTGTGCCATTTTTTGCCATAAAGCTACGCTCTGCCTTGGGTCAAAGCCCGCTTTAGCCATTAGGTTTTGCCCAATCTCGTCTGCTTCGCTTTCTTGCGTGCGGCTAAAGGGCAGTAATACGCCGTATTGTGCACCTAAGCCCAATAAGCCCATCATCGCATTGCTTTCGACCATGCCGCTTTGTTGGGCAATACTCATGCCTTGTTGCACTGCGAGTTGTTGCGATGCGCGTTCATTGCTATGTTTGGCTAACACATGACCGACTTCATGGCCAATCACGGCGGCTAATTGGTCTTGATTGCCATTAATCAATTGAATTAAGCCCGTGTGTACGCCAATTTTATTGCCGGGTAGCGCAAACGCGTTATAGGTTTTATCTTGGAAAACCACGACTTCCCACCGGCCACCGCCAACTTGCTGCGTAATCGCGCTGGCTACGCAATGCGTTAAACGGTTGTAAGCGGCATTTCGGCTAATCGGTGTTTTTTGTTTTAATTGGCTAAACGCTTTTAAACCCATTTGATTGACTTGGGTATCTGGCATCATCACGAGCTGAGTACGGCCTGTTGGACTGGTGGTACAGGCGGATAACAGCATAGCCGTGAGTGCTATGTAAATACTATTTTTTGCCATCATGCGGAAAATCTTTACAGGTTGGAGAACTCATTTGCTAAAGTTTAAATGAGTTGGGATTTTGATACTATAGTTTTATGCGGGTTAGCTTGATTCAACGTACTTAATAACAATAACTGACACAGGTTTGATGCCATGAGTTCTTTCTCCATTCGCCAAATGAGCCGTTCTGATCTTGATATAGCCATTGCTTGGGCTCAACAAGAGGGGTGGCGACCAGGTGTCTTTGATGCCGACCATTATTATCCTACCGATACAACGGGTTTTTTTCTGGGGGTTTTAGGCGATGAGCCTATTGCTTGTATCTCAGCGGTTAAATACGACGATAGTTTTGGTTTTATCGGCTTTTATATTGTTAAGCCTGAATATCGTCATCAAGGCTATGGCATACAATTATGGCGTCAAGCGATGAGTTATTTGGCGGGTTGTAATATTGGACTCGATGGTGTGGTGGCAGAGCAAGCCAATTATCAAAAGTCTGGCTTTGTTACAGCATACCGTAATTTGCGTTATCAAGGCATTAATCATTCAAATACGGCACCAGCAGAGATTAGTGCGCTAATGCCTTTAACTGATGTGCCTTTCGATGTGTTACAGACTTATGACTGTTTGCATTTTCCAGCTTCTAGACCTACTTTTTTAGCCTCGTGGCGACAACAGCGCGAAGGTGCGGGCTTGGCTTGCTATGACGGTGTAACGTTAACGGGGTATGGTGTGATTCGTGTTTGTGATGGCGGTTATCGGGTAGGGCCTTTATTCGCGGATGGGGTTGAGCAAGCGCAAACGCTATTAGCGGGGTTATTAGTACAGATTCCAGAGGGCGCGGCATTTTTTATCGATATGCCAGAACCTAATACAGACGCCTTAGCGTTGGTTAATGCGTGGGAGATGCAACCGGTGTTTGAAACAGCGCGTATGTATACGCAGCATAATCCAGCAGTAGCGATAGCACAAATTTTTTGCCGTGACAACATTAGAATTAGGATAACGATATGAACGTATTTCGGATTATTGCTGTGCTTGCTGTGTTAATAAGCAGCGCTTGCGTGAATCAACCTGCGATGCAACAAGCGTCATTGCAACCGCGTAAGTCTGTTGCTCATCACGCTAACTATGATGCTTCGCC
>NZ_LAJX01000190.1 GCF_000963695.1 Methylocucumis oryzae | reverse complement strand
CCAAAGCGGAGGCAGAAGCTAAGGCTAAGGCCGAAGCGGCGGCAAAAGCGAAAGCTGAGGCAGAAGCAAAGGCCAAAGCTGAAGCCGAAGCGGCAGCCAAAGCGAAAGCCGAGGCAGAAGCTAAGGCTAAAGCCGACGCTGCGGCAAAAGCGAAATCAGAATTAGCTGAGCTAAAAAAAGCCTTAATGCAAAAAGTTACACGTCAGTGGATTAGGCCACCGGATGCCACGCAAGGTTTAAAATGTACCGTTAGAGTTCGTTTATTACCAGACGGTACAGTAACCGATGTGGAAGTTATCGCGAGTAGCGGCGATGAAATATTCGATAATTCAGCCGTCAGTGCCGTTAATAAAGCGTCACCTCTACCGGTGCCTAAAGATAAAGAATTATTTGCCCGAGAATTTAGGCCGTTAACATTCGTATTTAATCCGAGATAACACTCTCTTTTTCTGCGCTTCATCTCACAGAGGTCATAATGGATTTACACAAAAAATTATGTATTGGCATCTTTTGTTTAGTTAACTTCAGTCTGGCTTATGCTGGGTTACAGATTGAAATCACTGAAGGTTTAGAAGGTGCTGTTCCGGTAGCCGTAGTGCCTTTTGCCTCTAGTGGTGCTCCTGTCAGCATTAGTGAAATCGTCAATGCCGATTTAGCGCGTAGTGGCTATTTTAAAATGATGGCAGAGCAAGCGATGCGTAGTCATCCTAGCACAGCCCAGCAGGTCAACTTCCCTGAATGGCAAGAATTAGCGCAAAATTACTTAGTCGTTGGTCAAGTGAATAACGCCGGTGGTCTTTACGAAGTACAATTTCAACTACTTGATGTGTACAAAACAGGCCAACTATTAGGTTATAAAATGACCTCATCACCTGCTGATTTACGCAGAACAGCCCATAAAATTAGTGATTTAATTTTTGAAAAATTAACTGGGAAAAAAGGCGTTTTCAGTGGCCGTATTGCTTATATTACTAGCGGGGGCGGTAATCACCAGCTACAAGTCGCCGACGCCGACGGCTATAACCCGCAAACTATAGCGTCATCGCCTGAACCGTTAATGTCCCCCTCTTGGTCGCCCGATGGTAAACGCATCGCTTATGTTTCCTTTGAGAGAAAAGCTGCCGCAGTTTATTTGCAAACCTTAGCGACTGGACAGCGTGAGCGAGTCGCAGAATTTCCAGGTATTAATGGCGCGCGTCATGGTCGCCCGATGGTACACGCTTAGCGTTAACCTTATCAAAAGACGGTAATCCAGAAATTTATGTCTTAAATTTATCAACTCGCTCATTACTGCGTTTAACGAATAACCACGCCATTGACACTGAGCCATCGTGGTCACCTGAAGGCAGTAAAATTATTTTTACTTCGGATAGAGGCGGAAAGCCACAACTCTATATGGCATCTAGCCAAGGTGGTGATGCTAAACGTATTACCTTTGCTGGTGATTACAATGCGCGCGGTAGTTTTTCGCCGGATGGACGCAATATCGTTATGGTTCATGGTAATGGCAGAAGCTATAGAATAGCAATTATGGATATGGCGACCCGTTCAATTAGCCCGCTAACGAAAGGTCCCTCAGATGAATCGCCTAGTTTTGCACCGAATGGCAGCATGATTTTATATGCATCAAAAGCAGGTGGTAACGGTTTCTTATCAGCCGTTTCCATCGATGGTAAAATGCAACAAAAACTGGTATTTAACAGCGGTGAAGTGCGCGAACCCGCATGGTCGCCCTAGTTTCCCTCTTTAGTTTAACTTTGGAAAACACAATGAAATTACGCATTATATTGGCATTAACGATTAGCACGTTATTACTGGCGGGCTGTGCAGATACCCCAGACGAAGACCCTAGTTTATTAGGTGGGCAAACGTCAACGAATGGTATTAATGATGCTTCGACCAGTGGTTTAAATGGTAGTACGGGTATTAATGGCTCAGAAATGGGCGGTTCAGGCATGTATGGCTCAGGTTCAAACATGTATGGTAGCAGTGGCAAAAACCTAGGCCCAGAATTTAGCGACCCTAGCAATCCCTTATCGAAACGCACGATTTATTTCATGTTAGATTCGAGTGACGTACAGCCGGATTTTATTCCTGTAATTGCGGCACATGTGCAATATTTAATCGCCAACCCTAGTCAGCATATCACTTTAGAAGGTCATTGCGACGACAGAGGCTCACGAGAGTACAACATTGGCTTAGGAGAGCAACGCGCTAAATCTGTTGCCAGTATGATGAAAATTCAAGGTGTATCAGAGTCGCAAATCAGCGTGGTTAGCTATGGCGAGGAAAAACCTGCTGCAATGGGTAATGATGAATCGTCATGGGAATTAAATCGTCGCGTTGAAATTGTTTATTAAGGTCAGCTAATGAAACCTCGTTTAACGTTGTTAACCTGTTTAAGCCTTGTCTTAAGTAACGCTTACGCGTTGCCAGAGGTTATTGATAACTCCAGTTACCCTCCTTCAGCGCAACCAGCACCTAATGTTAATTTAGCGGCTACGCCATCGACGAACGCAATGTTAGAGATGACCGCTAAGGTTGAGCAACTGCAAAGAGAAGTGCAGCAATTAACAGGTAAGTTAGAAGAGCAGGCTAATCAAATCGCTGAACTTAAAAAACATCAATCGACTATGTACACGGATGTGGATGACCGTTTGCAGCGTTTAGAAGGTACGGCCGCGCCTGCTGACCAGGCATCAGCCGAGTCAGCCGGTAGTGTGGCGCCGGAAACGCCTGTTGAAACTCCACAGGCGACGGAGCCAGCTGCACCAGCCGCTGATGCTGCGCCCGATAAGGTTAATGCAGCGCCAACACCGCCGGTAGCAGCCGCTAACAGCGCTGTACCAGCCGCGTCTGACGCAGAACAACAGCTTTATCAACATGCGTATACTGAGCTTAGAAACGGCCATACCGAGCAATCGATTACTGAGTTTAATGCTTATTTAGCACAATACCCAGAAAGCTCTTTGGCTGCAAATGCGCAATATTGGTTAGGCGAAGCCTTTAGAGTTAAGCACGATGACGAAGCTGCTAAACAAGCTTTTCAAGCCGTGCTAGATAAATATCCTACCCACGCTAAAGCGCCCGATGCGTTACTAAAACTTGGCTTTGTTGCCTTAGATCAAAATCAAAAGGACCTGGCCAAACAATATCTAACGCGCGTGACTACGGATTACCCTGACTCGAATGCGGCTAGATTGGCGAGTAAGAAATTGGCAACCATCAATTAATAATGGATTCTGAATTAAGAATTACGGAGATTTTCTACTCGTTACAAGGCGAATCGAATACCGTTGGCATACCGACGGCATTTATTCGCTTAACGGGATGTCCATTGCGTTGCAGCTATTGTGATACGGCTTACGCGTTTAGCGGTGGTCAAAAAATGACCATAGCCGATATTTTGGCTGAAGTACAAACGTATCAGTGCCAGTACGTCACCGTCACCGGTGGCGAACCTTTAGCACAGCCTGGTTGTTTAACATTAATGACTCATTTAGCCGATTTAGGCTTTTATGTCTCGTTAGAAACGAGTGGGGCGCTGGACATATCAGCCGTAGACGCACGTATTGTTAAAGTCATGGATTTAAAAACACCCAGTTCCGGCGAGCTAAGTAAAAATCGCTATGAAAATTTAGCGTTTTTAACAGCAAAAGACCAAGTTAAATTCGTTATCGGCAGCCAAGAAGATTACGAATGGTCAAAAGCCTGGCTTGTTGAACAACGTCTACATGAAACGTGCCAAATTTTGTTTTCTCCCGTAGCAGACCAGCAAAATCCTACTGAATTGGCTGAACATATTTTGCGAGATAGATTACCTGTGCGTTTTCAAGTCCAATTGCACAAATTGTTATGGCATGATGCCCGAGGCAAATAAATGCAAAAATCAGCAATCGTTTTATTATCTGGTGGACTGGATTCCATCACCGTTTTAGCCTTAGCCCAACAACAAGGTTTCACCTGTTACGCATTAAGTTTCGATTACGGTCAACGCCATAACGCCGAACTCACCGCAGCGGCGAATATCGCACAACGCTATCACGTAAAAGAACACAAAATTATAAAACTTAGCCTAGATGCTTTTGGTGGTTCGGCATTAACCGACAAACACATCGCTGTGCCTGAACAATTACAAGCAGGCATACCTGTTACTTATGTACCTGCTAGAAATACCATTTTTTTTAGCGTTTGCTTTAGCTTGGGCTGAAGTATTGCATTGCCAAAATATTTTTATAGGTGTTAATGCGGTAGATTACTCCGGTTATCCCGATTGCCGACCAGAATTTATTAACGCTTTTCAAAGCCTGGCTAACTTAGCGACAAAAGCGGGTGTAGAAGGCGTCCCATTCACGATACATACGCCACTGCTAAATTTAAGCAAAGCTGACATTATCACTACCGGCATTGCTTAAACATCGATTATAGCCAAACCGTTTCGTGCTATTCCGCCGATGAACAAGGCCAAGCTTGCGGTGTTTGTGATGCTTGCCGCCTAAGAAAAGCAGGGTTTGAGCAAGCCGGTCAGATGGATAACACGCGCTATAAATAAAATGCTTGCATATTTTTAAAACATCTTTATAATAAGCATTCTTTGTCGGGTCGCTAGCTCAGCCGGTAGAGCACCGCACTTTTTAATGCGATGGTCATGCGTTCGAATCGCATGCGACCCACCATATAAGTCATTGAAAAAGCCAGTTTTTTAACTGGCTTTTTTTTATGCCCACCGCTCAGGATAGGGAAATTCTTTCCATATTCTTTCCATTTTGATTTTCCAACGGGTTTAAATGCACGGCTTGGCCGAGGAATTCCGGTGCGTGGCGGTAAAGTGGGTAAGTCATTCGTTGTCATGGTTGTTTTTCCTTTTGCTTGATTGGCTAGTTTTATAGCGTTCCGTTTTTGAGTCGTTCAGCGAGTTGAACGAGGTTAACCATTGTGTAACGCCCCACTTTAACGAGTAAGTAGCCGTTATCTATCCAACCCCTCATGCCTTCAGATAAGCCGTTAAGTTCGGCGGATTGCCTTTGATGAATCATTGGTAAAGAGACGTTAACGCTTATCGGTAGCTGCATTAACTGTTTTTCCATCGTGTTGTCTTGCATTGGTGTTTGTTCCATAATTGACCCCTTAGCCTGTTTGTGGCTGGTTAAAATCAATGACTAAATATTAGTCAACTAATATTTGGTGATTTATGAAAAATAGAATCAGAAAACTTAGAGAATCTTTATCGATGGATAGAACAATGTTTGAGGCTGAAACAGGTTAAAGGCAAAAACCTGGGCAAACGTTGAAAACGGTATCCAAAGAGCAAACGAGGAACATATTGAAGCAATTGTAAAAAGATGGCCTCAATACGCTTATTAGCTTACTACGGCTTTAACAATTCCTGAAGCTGGACAAATCAGCCCAGAACTAGAGGAGATTCGAGAAAAACAAAATCTATTAACGGGTACAAAATAGCCGAACAAATTAAAAAGAAATGGACGCGAAGGATTGACGCGCTAGACAAGCTAGGCTAACTTGTAAGCTAGATAGAGCTAATTATAGCTATATAGAAAGGAAATAAAGGAATTAAGATAAATGATAGTTGAAATGATAGTCACGTTAGCTTTTTTAGCAATTCCATTTAGCATTGGTTATCAAACAGGAAGAAAAAATCTAATCTATAAAGAGAACGAAGGTGAAAAAAAGGTAAGGATAACGCTACAATCTATTGAAGAGCATGGGTATCATTTAAAAAACAATATCACAATCCCTACCACTAACGGTTCAACTCAAATTGATCACATTTTATTTTCAAGAAAAGGTATTTTTATAATCGAAACAAAGGACTATAAAGGATGGATTTATGGTAATGAAAAACAGCACAAATGGACGCAAACATTCAAAAATAGTCAAAAAAAATATAAATTCTTAAATCCCTTATTACAAAATAATGGTCACATCTATCATTTGAGCAATGTAGTAGGCATATCAAAAGAATGGATAATTTCAATAGTTGTGTTTACTAATTCTGAAGTCGAAATAAAAACTAATTTACCGAACAAACGTTGTAAAACTAAATGACTTAGTCAAATATATATCGCAATTTAATAACGACATATTAGACGAAAATCAAGTATATGAAGCAATTGGAAAAATAGAGTACAAAAGAAGTAAGCGTTCAAATAAGGTAGATGAAGAACACATTGAGTATATACAAAGCAAATATAAGCAATAAGCCTTAGAAAAATAGTTTCGTAACCTTAAGAAAGTATTTAAAAAGGACAACGCCAGAACAGGTAACAATAAGGCTAGGTAACAATGATTAGAGAATATATCGACGCTGCATTAAATAAAGCACATTACGAATTAATCGAAGATGATGAACCCTATTACGGCGAGATAGAAGGATTAAACGGTGTTTGGGCAACCGGCAAAACATTGGAAGAGTGTAGGAAGAATTTAGCCGAGAGCGTTGAAGGTTGGATTTTAATTCATAATAGCAGAGGTTTAGAAATTCCACCTATCGACGGTTTGGTTATTAGCACACCAAGGATAATGGAGGTTGCCTAAGCTAACTCCTATTAGTTGGAGCGAATTAGTAGCAACGCTCAGATATTTAAAGTTTGAAGGACCTTATAGCGGAGGTAAACATCCGTATATGGTAAAAGGTAAAAGCGTTCTTACGTTGCCAAATCCGCATAGGCAAGAAATTAGTGTTGATTTATTATCAAGATTACTTAAGCAAGCTGAAATAGATAGAGACGAATGGTTTAAGGCAAGAAATAAAAGCTAATTCTTCTCATATTCTTTTTCCAACGGGTTTAAATGCACGGCTTGTGTAAGTTTGGCCGATATTTGGGTGCGATTTTACCTGATATTTGGGGGTAAATAACGGATTCACCAATTCAAAATGGCTAAATTACTGCTAATTTAATTCCGTTTCAATTCGTGCAAATACATCCTGCCAACATCCTTTTTTAGTTTGCCTACACAATCTAACCGAGTCATACCAGGGCGACATCTCCCCAGGTAACGCCCAAAGATAATAAGGCAAATTATCCAAGTCGCCTTGCCGATTGCGGCTTTCTAAAAGCAGGCAAGTGCCAAAATGAAACTTCAGTGTATGCCGTTTTGAAGCCTATACTGAATACCGCGATTTATATTAGAACACGCTTTTTTAGTCTATTCTCTACATGGTACTATTCGCCGTTTAATTGACTACAGCCTCACACTCTGCAATCGCAAGTAATAGAAAGGACACTATGAACCAAACACCTAACAACTTAGCGGACTACATCTGGTTATTAGCAGACTTGCTACGCGGTGACTTTAAACAAAGCCAATACGGTCGCATCATTTTGCCTTTTACTTTGTTACGTCGTCTTGAATGCGTATTGGAAGATAGCAAAGAAGCTGTGTTAGCGCAGGTCGAGAAAGTGCAAGCGATGAACTTGCCGGAAGAAGCGCAAGAAAAGTTGTTACTCAGAGCCACAAATGGCTTGTCGTTTTACAACATCTCAAAAATGGACTTGTCCAAACTGGGTGAAGCCGGTATCGCTGCCAATTTAGAAAGCTATATCCAAAGCTTTTCCAAAGATGCGCGAGAGATTTTTGAATACTTCAAATTTGTAGAATTTATTGGTCAATTGAACGATGCCAATCTGCTGTACAAGATTGTGCAAAAAGTCAGAACTACTGATTTAAGCCCCAAGGTCATTTCCAATCATGACATGGGTTTGGTGTTTGAAGAGCTGATTCGGCGTTTTGCTGAAAGCTCAAACGATACCGCTGGCGAACACTTTACCCCGCGCGACATTATCCGCCTCACGACCTCGCTGGTATTCATGGAAGATGATGAAGCACTGACTAAACCCGGCATTATTCGCACACTCTATGACCCTACCGCTGGCACAGGCGGATTTCTCTCTGCGGGTATGGAATACGTTCACGAACTCAATCCGCAAGCGGTGATGCGTTCGTATGGTCAAGAACTGAATCCTGAAAGCTATGCGATTTGCAAAGCGGATATGCTTATCAAAGGGCAAGAAGTCAAAAATATCAAACTGGGTAATACCTTATCCAACGACCAACTCTACGCTGACAAATTTGATTACATGCTTTCCAACCCGCCATTTGGCGTGGACTGGAAAAAGATTGAAACTGACATTAAAGATGAACACACGCTAAAAGGTTTTGCTGGTCGTTTTGGGCCGGGTTTACCGCGTGTCTCTGATGGCTCGTTACTGTTCTTATTGCATCTGATCAGCAAATTACGCGATTCTGCCGATGGAGGTGCACGCATAGGTATTATTCTCAACGGCTCACCTTTGTTCACTGGCGGTGCGGGTTCTGGCGAATCGGAAATACGTCGTTACATTCTGGAAGCGGATTTATTGGAAGCGATTGTCGCCTTGCCAACCGATATGTTTTACAACACCGGTATCGCGACCTATATCTGGATACTGTCCAATAAAAAAGCCACTGAACGCAAAGGAAAAGTGCAACTCATCAACGGTGTCAATTTATACGGAAAAATGCGCAAATCATTAGGTAGCAAGCGCAACGTGATGGACGATGACGATATTGCGACTATCACCCGCTGCTTCGGCGCTTTTGCCGTGATAGAGCCTTACGAACTGAATAAAGCCAGCGAGCAAAAAAGCAATCGCGGTCGTCAATCTGCGAATGCCAAAACTGAAGCTGTAAAAACCTTTGCCAGCAAAATTTTTTAATACCCATGAATTTGGTTATCGTCGCATCACCATAGAGCGGCCATTACGCGAGTCCTACCAATTTAGCGATCAGCGACTAGAAACCTTACGTTTTGACAGTGGTGCACTAAATGCAGCGATGCAATGGATTTACGCCGAATATGCAACAGACGATCACTGGTCCGACCATCCGGATTGCGAACATTACGGTGACTTAAGCGCGCACGGCGAAGCAATACGGAAATATTGCAAACACCATTTTAGCGAACTCAAGGAAAAACACCTTAAAGATCTGCTGGATCGTACACTTTGGCTGGAGCAGAAAAAGCTGCTGCTAAAAGCGCGACAACTGCAAGCCATTATCGGACTGGAACAGTATGACGACATGAATTTGTTTGATAATGTGCTGAACGCAGCCAGTAAACAAGCGGGTGTATTCCTGGACGCAAAAGACAAAAAACAGATTAAAGCCGCTGTCAGTTGGAAAAATCCTGCGGCGGAAAAAGTGATTAAGAAAACGCATCGCGCTAAACCTAATCCAATCTACGGCTTATTCGCGGTAGATGGCCAAATCATAGAATACCAAGCCGATAGCGAGCTGCGCGACTATGAGAATGTGTCGCTTGATCCAAGTCAATCCGTCAATGCGGTCAACGAAGCTTACTTTCTGAAAGAAGTCCATCCGCATGTGCCGGACGCCTGGATAGATGCTAGTAAAAAGGATGACAAAGATCAGCAAATTGGGATTGTCGGTTATGAAATACCGTTTAACCGGCATTTTTACCAATACCAGCCACCACGGGATTTAGTGGAAATCGACGCAGACCTGGATAAAGTCAGCGCCGAGATTATGGCCCTATTGCGTGAGGTGCATTCGTGAACAACGCCATCCGCAAGCGTTTGAAAATCATCATAGAGGGATGAAATGCAATATCGGCGACTTTATCAACCCGGTGCGCGTTATTTTTTTACCGTAGTGACCGAAAATAGACAGCCGATATTAATTGAACACATAGAGCGATTGCGTGCCGCCTTTCGCTTGTGCAAATCACGTTACCCGTTTGAAATTGATGCAATAGTCGTTTTACCAGAGCATTTACATACCCTATGGCGATTACCGGAAAACGATGACGATTTCTCTAAACGCTGGATGGTGATTAAACGTAAATTTTCAGCCGGATTGCCAAGCCGGGTAATCAGTGATTCCAAGACCAAAAAACGTGAAAAAGGCATTTGGCAACGTCGGTTTTGGGAGCATTACATTCGCGATGAAAACGATTGGCGGCAGCATGTGGATTACATTCATTTTAATCCGGTTAAACATGGATACGTTTCCAGACCACAGGATTGGCCGTACAGCTCATTTAACCAAGCCGTCCACAAAGGATGGTACGAGCCAGGAATTGAGTTAGAGGATCAATTTATCCAGTTAAATCATGAAAACATCGGCAATGAATAGAATAAGTAGGATGGGCAAAGCGACAGCGTGCCCATCAAACAGGGTTGGCATTTTTGATGGGCACGTCGTACCTCCTTTGCCCATCCTACGATGGCTTGTCGGTTATGAAATACCGTTTAACCGGCATTTTGACCAATATCAACCGCCAAGGGATTTGGATGCTCTGAGCGCAGAGATTATGGACTTGTTGCGAGAGGTACATTCATAATGGCTGGTCGTTATCAAGCGTATCCTGAATATAAGGATTCTGGGGTTGAAACACTTGGAGCAATTCCAGCCCATTGGGAAACTCGTCAAGTTAGATTTCTTTTGAAAGATGGAGCGGAGGGAATCAAAATTGGCCCTTTTGGAAGTGCATTAAAACTTGAAGATATGGTTGATGATGGAATTAGAGTGTATGGACAAGAAAATGTAATTAAAAAAGATTTTACGCTAGGAAAACGACGAATCAGTTCATTAAAATTCTTAGAAATGCAAGTCTATCAAATTCAACCCTTAGACTTGCTTATTACTATGATGGGAACAAGTGGTAAGTGCGAACTGGTTCCCCAAGATGTGGAACAAGGCATTATTGATTCGCATCTCTTACGTTTACGTGTAAAAGAAGAAAATATATTACCGCGTTATTTTAGATTGCTGATAGATGACTGTCATGAGATAAAAAGTCAAATAGAAGTTAATGGAAAAGGCTCTATTATGCACGGACTTAACTCTAGTATTGTCAAAGCACTATTGTTGCCATTGCCCAATAAAACTGAACAAGCAAATATTTTGGAGTTTATTGGCCACGAAACCGCCAAAATAGACAACCTGATTGAAAAACAACAACAACTCATCCAACTGCTAAAAGAAAAAACGTCAGGCAGTGATTAGTCATGCCGTGACTAAAGGTTTAAACCCTGATGTGCCTATGCGGGATTCTGGGGTTGAGTGGTTGGGTGAGGTACCGGAGCATTGGATTGTTTCGCGTATTAAAAATGTTGTAACAGAAATTGTTGATGGCCCACACTTCTCTCCGAAATATCAAGATGACGGTTATATGTTCATATCAGCCAGAAACATTAAGGTTGAACGATGGTCGCTAGAAGATGCAAAGTACATTAGTGAAAATGATTTTATAGAATTCAGTAAAAGAGTTCGCCCCATGAAAGGTGACGTATTGCTTACAAAAGGTGGCACTACAGGAGTTGCACGTGTTGTTGATTTTGATTTTCCGTTTCAAGTATGGGTTCATGTTGCTGTATTAAAAATCATCGCATCAAAAGTAAATCCGTATTTCCTTGCTTTTGCACTTAATGGAACAGCCTGTTATGAACAATCTCAACTTTACACACGGGGCGCAACGAATAATGATCTAGGTCTTAGCAGAATAGCCAACATTTATTTTGTAAGCCCCCCAATAAATGAACAAAATGAGCTGGTTTCATGGATTGAAGGAAAATGTGAAACGCTTGATGAACTCATATATAAGTGCTTAAAAAGCATTGAGTTAATGCAAGAACGCCGCACCGCCCTAATCTCCGCCGCCGTCACCGGCAAAATCGACGTCAGACATTGGCAAGCCCCTGAATCCTTGCCTCGTATTGAAGACGTCGCCACATGAGCCCAGAAACCATGGCGGAAAATATAACCCGTGTCATTCACGCGCATGCACAGGTGGACGCCATTTATTTATATGGCTCACGCGCTAAACAAACCGCGCGTGAAGATAGCGATTGGGATATTGCCGTATTGTTCAGCACTTACGAAAACGACGCCACTGCGCGTGTGCTACGCCCGCAGTTGTTGGAAGCCGCCATTGAGAGCGCATTAAAGCTTTATACTAAGGTGAGCGTGATTGACTTGGAAACCGCACCGGTTTATTTGCAGTACAGCATTTTAATGTCCGCGCTTAAATGGTTTGATCGCAACGTACCGCATGTGAGACGGGTTGAGCAGAGTATTTTGTCAAAATGGGAAAAGGATTATGAGAGATATTGCTTATGAGCAAGCATTGCTTCGACATCAACGCAAAATGCTGCGTATCCTGGACGAAGCCAGCCTGGAAAATACAGCTGATTGGACGGAGCGCGATTATCTGGCGATACAGCGGGCCTTGCAGGTTTATATCGAATCCTTTATTGGTCTGGCGCGGTATTTTGTGCAGCAAAAATATCACTTATCGGTCAGCCAATCCCGCGAAGCTTTAGATGAATTAAAAAGTCGCGGTGACTTAAATGCACTGCAACACGGTGAATTGTTAAAAATTATCGGCTTTCGCAATGTGCATGATTATCTGGAGCTTAACGATGACATCGTGCAAGCGGTGGTTACTAAACGAAGCTACGCCCTGTTGGATGGCTTAATACAAGACTGGCGGCAGGCCTTGGAATGGTTATGACTCGTCAACTAACACACATCACGCGGCTTCAGTGTTCGCGTTATCCGCACAACTTTAACTGAAAGATTCTCATGGATAACAAAGCCAGGGAAAGTGTTTTTCAAAACGATATTATTCAGCACCTGCTCGCTAATGGTTGGTTATTAGGTTCGCCTGAACATTACCATCGTGAATTAGCTTTGTATCCAGAAGATTTGCTGGGCTTTGTGCAAGAAACCCAAGATACGCAATGGCAAAAATTCTGTGCGCTTTACCCCAATAATCCAGAGCAAAAAATTTCTGGAGCGTGTTGCCAGTCAGTTAAATAAATCTGATCCGAATGCCGCCAATAAAGAATTGCGTACTTTTGGCACATTGGGTGTGTTGCGGCATGAATTGCGCGATAGAGGCACGCGCTTTAGCTTGTGTCAGTTCAAACCTGAGCATGATTTGAACCCTGAGACCTTGGCGCGTTATCAAAACAATCGTTGTCGTGTTGTGCCGGAATTGGTGTACAGCCCTTGGGCGACTGCGCAACAGTTAGCGGAAACCGGCAGCAAAGCTAAAGCCTGGCGGATTGACTTGGTGCTGTTCGTCAACGGCCTGCCAATTGCGACCTTGGAGTTAAAGTCAGAATTCAAACAAGCGGTTCATAATGCGATTAAGCAATACAAAACCACTCGTTTGCCGGTTGATCCTGTTACTAAAAAACCAGAGCCTTTGTTAACTTTTAAGCGCGGTGCGTTGGTGCATTTCGCGGTCAGTCAGTACGAAGTGTATATGGCGACGCGTTTGGAAGGTGCTGATACTTATTTTTTGCCTTTTAATAAAGGCACGCAAGACGGCGGCGCGGGTAACGATATTCCCGATGATGTTGACCGCTATGCGACGGATTACTTGTGGAATGAAGTCTTAGTATCAGAAAACTTGCTCAACATTCTGGCGCGCTTTGTTCATTTGCAGATTGAGGAAAAAGAAGATTGGGAAGGTCGTAAGTACAAGAAAGAGGCGCTGATTTTTCCGCGTTATCACCAATGGGATGTGGTCAAAAAGCTGGTGAGCGCGGCGCGTAGCGAAGGACCAGGCCATAAATATCTGATTCAACATAGTGCGGGTTCCGGTAAATCGAATTCCATCGCCTGGACCGCACATCAACTATCATCACTCTACGATGCGAACGGTCACAAACAATTTGATTCTGTGATTATTGTGACCGATAGAACGGTATTGGATGATCAGTTGCAAGACACCATTTATCAGTTTGAGCATGTGGATGGCGTGGTCGGGCGGATTAACAATAAAGAAGGCGATGGCTCAAAGTCTGAAAAATTGGCGGCGGCGCTGGAAAAATCCCAACCCATCATCATCGTTACCATTCAAACCTTTCCTTATGTGCTGCGAGCGATAGAAAACAGCGTCAGCTTGAAAGAACGCTGCTATGCAATCATTGCCGATGAAGCGCATTCGTCGCAAAGCGGCTCTACTGCGCGTCAGCTTAAAGAAGTGTTGATGATTGAGGCGTCGGAAGACAACGAAGAAGAAGTCACTACTGAGGATATTTTGGATGCTGCCATAGCGTCTCGTCGTGCGTCTAAGAATGTCAGTTATTTTGCGTTTACTGCCACGCCAAAAACCAAAACCTTAGAATTGTTTGGTCGCTGTCCTGATCCCAACCAAGCACCGTCAAAAGACAATCTGCCTGCTGCGTATCATGTCTACAGTATGCGTCAAGCCATTGAAGAAGGCTTTATTCTGGATGTGTTGAAAAACTATACCAATTACAAAGTTGCCTATCACTTGGCGCTAGCAATCCAAGGCACTGATCAGGAAGTTGAAAGCAAAAAAGCCAAGGTCAAACTTAATCAGTGGGTGCGCTTGCACGACTACAACATTTCGCAGAAAGTCCAAATCATCGTTGAGCATTTTAAAGACAACGTGATGGGACTTTTGGGCGGTCAGGCGAAAGCGATGGTCGTCACCAGTTCGCGCAAAGAGGCGGTGCGCTATAAGCTGAGCTTTGATAAATACATTAAAGATAAAGGCTACCAAAACATTCATGCGCTGGTCGCCTTTTCCGGTGAGGTGGAATTTAATAGCAAAGACCCCAACACAGAGGGTTTGATGGGTGAAAAGTTTAGCGAAAGCTCAATGAACCCCAATCTAAAAAGCCGAGATATGCGTAAAGCCTTTGATACCGACGATTATCAAGTCATGCTGGTCGCCAACAAATTCCAGACTGGATTTGATCAACCTAAACTGTGCGCCATGTACGTGGATAAGAAATTGGCTAATGTGGAATGTGTGCAGACCTTGTCACGCCTGAATCGCACCTATCCTGGTAAAGCGGAAACCGGTACATTTGTGTTGGATTTTTTTAATGAGCCGGACGATATTCTGCAAGCCTTTCAGCCTTATTACCAAACTGCGGAATTGGCTGATGTTTCTGACCCTGACTTAATCTTTGATTTGTACGACAAGTTACGCGCCGCCAATATTTTTACCTGGCAGGAAGTGGAGCAGTTTTGCGATGCGTTTTTTTGTCAAAAGCAAAAGCAATGCGGCACTGGCTAATATTTGCAAACCGACAGTTGATCGCTGGCAAAAGCGTTACAAATCGGCGGTGGATGCCTACAAGCAAGCCAAAGACATGTTTGAGCGCACCAAAAAGACAGCCGATGCGGTGCTGATTGCGAATGCTGAAAATTGCTTCAAACAGTGTAAGCAAGAAAAAGATGCCTTGGAAATTTTTAAAAAGGATTTAGGCTCGTTCGTGCGCTTTTATGAGTTTATGTCGCAGATTGTGGATTACGACGATAAGGCCTTAGAAAAGCTTAGTCTCTATGCGCGTAATCTTCGACCCTTATTGCGCGAAACCTTTATGGAAGAAGACGGCATAGATTTGGATAACGTGACATTGAGTCACTACCGTCTGTCCATTATCAAAAAGCAGGACTTGAAGCTAAAAGAAGATGCTGGGGATTATAAGCTGGTGCCTGGGGATGATATAGGTACTGCGAAACCAAGGGATAGAAAAGAAGAGCTGTTGTCGCAGATTATTAGCCGTTTGAATGAGTTATTTATTACCGACAACCTGACAGAAAAAGACCTGGTCAATTATGCTTATACGATTAGAGACAAAGTCAGCGAAAACGCAATTGTCATGAATCAGATTGCCAATAACAGCGCAGAGCAAGCGATGCTAGGCGATTTTGGCAAGGCGATTGATGATGCGATTATAGATAGCAGTGAAGCCCACCAAAACCAGATGATGCAGCTTTTGTCTGATCCAGCCAAAGCGGCGGCGTTTGCTAAGGTGGTGTTTGATTTGTTGAAGTCTGCGTAATGAAAAGTTGTAGCTTATCTGAGCCGGTTATCTGAAGTGGATAAGTATGAGGTTAAATTTCCCTTGGTTTGCAAAATCCAGCAATTAGAAAAATATCGCTTTATCCGGGCAGATGAGGTTTTATTCGCCTACGATGCGCCAGATGAAAGCCAAGGCCAGCTATTCGCTGCATTAATGAGATTAAAGAGCAAATTAAAAGTGAAGGGGTTGTGATGGCTGATATAAAACAAGAAGAGGATATTGTTAAATTTGTTACTACATGAAAAGCGTTTTACCGAGTACTTGCTTTGCCAATTCTACATAAGAAAAAAGTTAGTGCTGATTTATAGTCCATGCTACATATAAAAAAGCACGTTAAAAACTGATAAATAGTGTTATACATCTCTACTTCGCAAGTATGGCGAATCTTTCGCCGATTCAATTATGAGCGGTCTCATTCCGCTCAACCACTAAACAACGGTTGACTTTGCAGCACTCAATTGGCTTGTTAACCTTGTACCCACAAAAATGTTGATAAATCAAATTACTATATAGATTATCAACGTCCTCCACTAATATGTCTGTTCTCGTTTAAGTTATTTTTTAGTCTAAAATAACCTTACACGGATTCAGTCATGTTAACCCGTTCCAGTTAATTAAAAGTCGAACAGGGTGTAACAAAGCTATTGATTACCAAGAAAATACCATAACCGAGTAAAGTAAATGTAATAAAAGTATGCTGTGTTTTTATCTAAGTCATTGTCAAGCAAGAAATTAATTAAATTGACGCTTGACTAAGCCACGCTTCAAATTTTATAGTGGTGCAAAATGGATTAAAGTGGAGGGAATTGGATAAAATTACCTTTGGAGTGGCATGCTTCGTGGTTACAGCTCGATAAGCTTGGATGAAAAAGGACGTATTGCGATTCCGGCACGTTACCGTGAAAGCTTGCAAGCGCTTTGTAAGCGGCAAATGATTATTACTCTTGCCGTAGATGAAAAAGGGGTAGGGCAAGCCAATTTGTTATGGCTATTCCCATTATCTGAATGGGAAGTTGTCGAACAAAAAATATCAAATTTACCTGCGTTTAATCCTATGGCATTAAAAACTTAAAAGGTATTTTATTGGTAATGCGGCTGAATGCGAGATGGATACGCAAGGGCGTTTGTTAATACCTGAGAAGCTTAGAAAATTGGCAAAACTGGACAAAAAACTCGTGTTAATCGGCGTAGGTAATAAATTTGAAATTTGGCGTGAAGATGTTTACAGCGCGGGTGAGCAAGCCTTTATGGCGGGTAGTGATAGCGAAGGCCTGGATGAACTAGGCGATTTAAGCTTTTAATTCTTAGCATGAGAGCGTTATGCAACATTATCCAGTCATGCTAGACCAGGTTATTGAAAGTCTGTCGATTAAACCTAATGGGATGTATGTTGATTGTACATTCGGTCGAGGTGGTCATAGTTCTGCAATTTTATCGCGTTTATCCGAGCAGGGATGTTTGCTAGCCTTGGATAGAGACCGTTCAGCACTAGATTCAGAAGAGGCCGTAGCGTTCCTTAGCGATCAGCGCACGAGTTTGAAACATTGCAGTTTTTCTGGATTAAAAGAGCAGCTAGCGGCTATCAATAAATGGGGGCAGGTAGACGGTGTGTTGTTCGATTTAGGCGTGTCATCACCTCAACTTGATGAGGCAAGCCGAGGGTTTAGCTTTATGCGTGACGGTCCATTGGATATGCGAATGGATGTGAGTACAGGCCAATCGGCAATGGATTGGTTGGCTACGGTGACAGAGCACGAAATAATCCGAGTATTATTTGAATATGGTGAAGAGCGTTATGCGCGTCGAATTGCTAAAGCAATAGTTGCGTACCGAGCGCAACAACCTATTACGACGACTAAACAATTAGCTGATCTTGTCACTGAGTCGATTCCTTTGCGAGAGCGTCATAAACATCCTGCAACACGCACCTTTCAAGCGATACGAATTGAAATCAATCAAGAACTTATACAGATAGAAACGGCTTTACAACAGGCGAGTTCGGCGCTTACGGCGGGTGGGCGATTAGTCGTTATCGCGTTTCATTCACTAGAAGATAGGCTGGTTAAGCGTTATTTAAAAGCTGAATCAGGTCGTAAATTTGATCCTGGTAAATTGCCCATTAAACAAGCGGATATTCCTAAGGGACAGTTAAAAATCATAGGCAAGGCGGTTAAAGCGAGTGCGCAAGAAATCTCTAGCAATCCTCGCGCCCGTAGTGCAATCATGCGCGTAGCTGAGAAGTGCGCATGAAAAACTTTAAGATTGTCTGTTTGATAGTGTTATTTGTCGTTTTAATCGCATCGGCTCTTGCCGTTGTTTATAGCAAGTATGATTCCCGTTTGTTATTCATAGAAATACAAGCTCAAGAGCAGGCGTTGAATCAGGCAGAAGTGGAATGGGGGCAAATGCAAATGGAGTTAACAAACGTTTGCCGATCAAAAACGAGTCGAAACGCTAGCCGTTGAAAAATTAAAGCTCGTTGTACCTATTAGAGAAAACATAGTTTATTTAAAACCTTAATAATGCTGGACTTTCGCTTTTTACCTAAAAACATTAAACCTAAAAATGATTTTTCAGGTAGACGACGTTTTTTGTTAATCGCGATGATGTCGGTAATGGGATTATTGACATGTCGGGCAGTTTTTTTACAGATATTTAATACAGAATTTTATCAACATAAAGGCGAAACTTTTCAAATTAACAACGTTGAGATTCCGGCTTATCGTGGCACGATAAAAGACAGAAATGGCGTCACGTTAGCGGGTAGTATGCCGGTTAGCACGATAGTCGCTGATGCCAAAGTCTTAGGGGAAGATGATGAGCGTCGTCTTGATGAGTTAAAAAAAAGACTACAGAAAAGACCATAAGGAGCTTAAAAAATTAGCAGATGCTGACTTAGAGTTGATTAAACAGGCTTATTATAAAGAGAAAGCTATCAAACTCCGTCAGTTAACCAGTATGTTGAATTTACCTAAACATAAGTTAACCGACTTAATGGCCGAGCAACCGCCTAAGCGATTTGTGTATTTAGCTAAAAAAATAGACCCCGCTATTAGCCAGCAGATTAAAGAGTTAAAGCTAGCAGGTATTGAGTGTCTCACTGAATTTAAGCGCTTTTATCCGGTGGCTGATGTATCAGCACACTTAGTTGGTTTTACTGATATTGAAGGCGTAGGGCAGGTGGGGTTGGAATTGGGTTATGAAAAGGAGTTGAAGGGTACCCCAGGTGGTAAGCGGGTATTAAAAGATGGTCATGGTCAGGTGATTGCTGAGGTGGCGAGCACAAAACCACCAGAATCTGGTAAAAGCATAGAGTTAACGATTGACCAACGCATTCAGTATTTAGCGTATAAGGAGCTTGAAGCTGCTGTTACGGCAAATAAAGCTCAAGCAGGCACGTTGGTGATTTTAGATGCAAAAAGCGGCGATATTATTGCGGCCGTTAATCAGCCTTCTTTCAATCCGAATACGCGGGAAAATTTAAAAGAAGCGGTTTATCGCAATAGGGCATTTACAGAGGTGTTTGAGCCAGGTTCGACGGTTAAACCTTTTATTGTCGCAGCTTCGTTAGATCATGGTTTAGTACGGCCCAATGACGTGTTTTATACGCAAGGCGTTTTTCATATTGGCAGCCATACGGTTAAGGATGTTCATAACTATGGCACTATGGATTTAACACAAGTTTTGAAAAAGTCTAGCAATATCGCAGTGAGTCAGATGGCATTAAAAATGTCGTCTTTGTATTTATGGGAGTTTTATCGCAAGTTAGGCTTTAGTCTACCGATTAAGACAGGTTTTCCTGGTGAAGCAAGA
The DNA here is from genome assembly GCF_000963695.1 of Methylocucumis oryzae. GTDB lineage: Bacteria > Pseudomonadota > Gammaproteobacteria > Methylococcales > Methylomonadaceae > Methylovulum > Methylovulum oryzae. Next base: position 14,161 of record NZ_LAJX01000190.1, on the reverse strand, counting down.
GGCAGTTTAATTAATTATAAAAGAATGCGTGAATTTGATCGTGCCACGCTGTCATTTGGTTATGGTGTTAATGTGTCTGCGTTGCAATTGGCTCAAGCCTACACCGCGTTAGCGGACGATGGCATGTTGCATAGAGCTAATTTGATTAAAAACGATGACACTCAAGGAATTGATACTGAGCGAAGAGTATTTACCGCCGCAACCGCTAAACGGGTACGTGCCATGATGGAACATGTGGTAAGCAAAGACGGCACGGCTTATGAGGCTAGAGTACACGGTTATACGGTGGCAGGAAAAACCGGTACGGTGAAAAAGGCGAATGGTAAGCATGGATATGCTGAGAAAAAATATTTTTCTGTTTTTTTGCGGGCATGGCACCGGCAAAAATCCTCGTTTAGTGATGGTCGTTATGATTGATGAGCCATCTGCGGGTCAATATTACGGTGGTTTAGTATCGGCGCCGGTGTTTTCTAAAGTAATGAGTGGAGCGCTGAGGATTTTAGATGTGGCGCCAGATCAGCTGGAAACCATGCCGATTTTTGCTAACACAAACGCATTAATTGAGTGTAGATGAATATCATTGACTGGTTAGTAGATGTTGGGTATTCGGTTGCAGATAAAGCCAGCCTAACATCAATAGAAATAAATGGCTTAGCGTTGGATAGCCGAGCAGTTAAGCCGGGTAATGTATTTATTGCTTTATCGGGTAGTCGCCAACATGGTTTAGCTCATGCACAGCAAGCGGTTTTAAACGGTGCGGTGGCAATTATTTACGAGCCTAATGGTTCAGAGGCTTTTGTTGAAACACTTGCGATTCCAGTGGTGTTTATCGCTGTGCAAGATTTAGCTCAACATTTAGGCCAATTGGCCGCGCGTTTTTATCACCAGCCATCCAAGGCGTTAACGGTCATAGGCATTACCGGAACCAATGGTAAGACGTCATGTAGTCAGTTTTTAGGGCAGTTGCTAGAGGACTGTGGCGTTATTGGCACATTGGGTTGGGGAACGTTTGGCGCATTGCAACAAACCATTAATACCACGCCGGATGCGATTAGCTTACAACAGGTATTAGCCCATTTTGTTGCCACTCATCAACGCTATGTCGCGATGGAGGCGTCTTCTCATGGTTTGGCGCAAGGCCGGGTAGATGGGATTGAATTTAAAGGCGCAGTGTTTACTAATATTAGCGCGATCATTTGGACTATCATCAAACCATGGAGTCCTATATTCAAGCGAAGTTGAGCTTATTGACCAAGCCAGGGCTAGAGTTTGTTGTTGTTAATTTAGATGACGCAGAAAGTGCTAAATTCTGTGAGATGACGCCTAAAAATGCCCAATTATGGGGGGTTAGTCGTCATGGTAAACGCGTTGATTATGCTGAAAGCGTCATTGCAACGAATGTAAAAACGTTAACCCAAGGCTTTGCGATAACGGTGGCATGGCGAACTCAGCAACAGGAATTTTTATTACCGCTTTATGGCGAGTTTAATGTTGATAATGTGTTATTAGTGTTAGCGGTTTTATTAGCGTTAGGTATCGATTTTGACCAAGCTACGCAACGGTTAACGCGCTTGCAGCCTATAGCGGGCAGAATGGAAGCGTATATTTATCCTAATAGCCCTAGTGTATTTATTGATTATGCGCATACGCCCGATGCATTAGCGACGGTGTTATCAGGAGTTCGTCAGCATTGCCCGCAAGCGTTATGGGTTGTATTTGGTTGTGGTGGTAATCGGGATAAAGGCAAAAGACCCTTAATGCGTAGAGCGGCTGAACGCTGGGCTGATAGAGTCATTATTACTGATGATAATCCGCGCGATGAAAATAGCGCCGATATTATTCAAGACATTATGTCTGATGCGGATGCGGACAAGATAGTTGTTATGCCTGACAGAGCTTCGGCTATTGGTTATGCGATTAAACATGCACAGGCGAATGATTGTATTGTTGTGGCGGGTAAAGGGCATGAAAATTATCAAGAAATCAAAGGGGTACGTTACCCGTTTAGCGATAAGCAAACGGTATTGACCGCCTTAAATAACAAACGAGAGATGGCATGACTATTCCAAAAATAATGAAGGGCGCTTCTTAAATATGGCCATGCGATTAAGTGAAATTGCAGCTTGTGTTGGTGGAGCATTACTGGGCGAAGATAAAACAATACATTCTGTTAGTATTGATACAAGGACGATTAAGCCTGAGCAGCTTTACATTGCGATAAAAGGGCGACAGTTTGATGGTAATGATTTTGTCGGTGATGCCGAACGTGCTGGAGCTGTTGCGGCTTTAGTTAATCATGGAGTCAGTGCAAATATTCCGCTGATACAGGTTGCAGATACACGCTTAGCTTTAGCACAGTTAGCGGCCAGATGGCGGCAAGCTGCGCCTATACGCATGGTAGGTATCACGGGGAGTAATGGTAAAACAACTGTTAAGGAAATGACAGCCGCTATTTTGGCGGCAGCAGCCGGTGATACCGATAAGGTGTTATTCACTCAAGGTAACTTGAATAATGATATTGGTGTACCACTTACATTGCTTAGATTGCAAGATGTTCATAAGTTTGCTGTTATTGAAATGGGGGCGAATCATCCTGGCGAAATTGCCTATACCAGCAAAATTGCCCAAGCCGATGTGTCGATATTAAATAACGCTGGCCCTGCGCATTTAGAAGGCTTTGGTAGCGTGGAGGGCGTAGCTAAAGCAAAAGGCGAGATTATTACCAGTTTAGCGGATAACGGTATTGCGATATTAAACAGGGATGATCCATTTTTTGCTTTTTGGCTAGAACTTGCAAAACCAAGACGCGTGCTATCGTTTGGTCTTAATAGCTTAGCTGATGTATCTGCTAAGAATTTAGCGATGAGTATACGCGACGAGCAATTTATAACGACATTTGATTTAGTAACCCAAGCGGGTGTGGTTAATTGTTGTTTGCAATTAGCCGGGCGTCATAATGTGTTAAATGCTCTTGCTGCAATAGCGGCAGCGCTGGCATTAGATATTGATATTAATGCTATTGTGCAAGGTTTAGCATCGGTTAAGCCGGTTACCGGACGTTTACAGTTATTGCGAGGGCGCTTAGGCAGTATTGTGATTGATGATACTTACAATGCGAATGCTGCGTCATTAAAGGTTGGGCTGGATGTCTTAGCGCTGTGCAATAAAGAATCTTGGCTAGCTTTAGGCGCGTTTGGTGAATTAGGTGAGGGTAGCGAACAGATACATTTTGAGCTAGGTCAAATGATAAAAGCGAGTGGTGTAACAAAATTATATGCTACGGGTAACAATGCTAAACATACAGTAACAGCATTTGGTGAAGGCGCACAGTATTTTGAAGAGCAAGAACAATTAATTACAGCGCTTAGCCAAGACGTGCGAGGACATGAGGCGATATTGGTAAAAGGTTCCAGGTCACAACGCATGGAAAAATGTCGCTGCAGCCTTAGTGGAAAATTTTAGGAAATAACAACAATGTTATTGTATTTAGCAGACTATTTAATGAGCTTTAACGGTGGTTTTAGAGTTTTTCATTATCTGACATTTAGAGCGATTTTAGGCGTGCTCACTTCATTAATGATTTGCTTTATCATCGGCCCTGCGATGATAAAAAAGTTAAGAGGTAACAAGATTGGTCAAAGCATTCGTGAATTAGGACCGCAATCGCATTACGAAAAAGCGGGTACACCGACTATGGGTGGCGCGTTAATTTTAATTGCCATTTCTGTTAGCACGTTACTATGGGCTGATTTAAGCAATCGTTATATCTGGGTTGTTTTGTTGGTGACCTTAGGTAATGGCGTTATTGGTTTTATTGACGATTATAAAAAAGTTATTAAGCGTAACAGCGACGGTTTATCGGCTAAGGCTAAATATCTGTCGCAATCTATTATAGGTTTGGCGGCAGCGTTGTTTCTGTACAACACGGCTACATTACAGGTAGAAACCCAGCTCATCGTGCCTTTTTTTAAAGATGTGATGCTGAATATGGGGTGGATGTATGTGGTGCTAACGTATTTTGTCATCGTCGGTACGAGTAATGCGGTTAACTTAACCGATGGTTTAGATGGCTTAGCGATTATGCCTACGGTTATGGTTGCCGCAGGTTTAGGCGTGTTTGCGTATTTATCAGGGCATAGTGCTTTTGCGCAATATTTAGCGATACCGTATGTGCCGCATGTGGGTGAGTTAATTGTCTTTTGCGCCGCATTGATTGGTGCTGGCTTAGGGTTTTTATGGTTTAACACCTATCCCGCGATGGTGTTTATGGGCGACGTAGGTGCCTTAGCATTGGGTGCGGCTTTAGGTGTGTTAGCCGTTATGGTTAGGCAAGAGTTGGTTTTAGTGATTATGGGGGGCGTCTTTGTCATGGAGACCTTGTCGGTCATTATACAAGTTGCGTCGTTTAAACTGACGGGTAAACGCGTGTTTAGAATGGCACCTATCCATCATCATTTTGAATTAAAAGGTTGGCCTGAACCTAGAGTTATCGTCAGATTTTGGATAATTACCGTGATTTTGGTATTGATTGGACTAGCCACATTGAAGCTGAGATAACCATGGACACTGATGCGGTTATTAAATTATTGCAACAACATTTTGGCTTAAATCCTCGCGATTCTAAGGTATTAGTCGTAGGTTTAGGCAGCACAGGTATTTCTGTTGCTCATTATTTACATAAACTTAGGTTTAAATTTGCCGTAACTGATAGTCGAGATAAACCGCCGTTACTGGAGCAGTTTATTCAACAAATACCCGATGCACCTGTGTTTACCGGTGGCTTTGATGAGATGGCTTTTCAAGTTGCCACGCATTTAGTGGTAAGCCCTGGATTGTCGCTTAATGAAAAAGCCATTACTAAAGCGGTAGCAGGCGGTGCCAAAATCGTCAGTGACATTGATTTATTTGCGTGTTCCGTACCAGGGCCTATTGTCGCCATCACCGGTTCCAATGGCAAAAGTACTGTGACGACTATGGTGGGGGAAATGGTTAAAGCCGCCGGTTTACGTGCTGCTGTAGGCGGTAATTTAGGTGTGCCGGCTTTAGAGCTCATTGAGCAACACGCCGATATTAATGTAATTGAATTGTCGAGTTTTCAATTAGAGCGCACGACAGTTTTAAACGCTACCGCAGCTACCGTATTAAATGTATCGCCTGACCATTTAGATAGACATGCAGATGTTGCCGAATATGCGCGCCAAAAACAACGTATTTTTAAGGGCAATGGCGCGATGGTGTTAAATATTGACGATGCTATTGTTGACGCTATGTACGAGCTTGACCGCAAAACTTATACGTTTTCGATTAAAACCCAAGCTGATTTTTATATAGCTGAGCAGGCTGGCGGTGAATACTTAATGTATGAGCAATCGCCATTAATGCCATTATCGGCGTTGCCTTTGGAAGGCCGACATAATGCGGCGAATGCGTTAGCCGCACTCGCATTAGGCACAGCCATCGGTTTGCCAATGGAAGCAATGTGTGAGTCCTTGCGTAAATTTAAAGGCTTAGAACATAGAATGCAAAAAGTAGCCGAGATACGCGGCGTGTCTTGGGTGAATGATTCAAAGGCTACGAATATTGGCGCGTGTATTGCTGCATTAGAAGGCTATGCGCGCAAAGTGATTTTAATTGCAGGTGGCGATGCGAAGGGCGCGGATATGAATGAACTAGCGCCGGTGATTAAGCAAAAAACTAAAGCTGTGGTACTCATGGGTAAAGATGGGCCGTTAATTGGGCGAGTATTAAAAGCGTCAAATGTGCCTGTTTATTTTGTCGATAACATGGTGCAAGCGGTACAAACAGCGGCTAACTTAGCTGAGACAGGCGATAGCGTATTATTGTCGCCAGCGTGCGCGAGTCTTGATCAGTACAAAAATTATCAAGATCGCGGCAATAAATTTACTAAAGCTGTATTAGCGTTGGTGTAATCGAAGGTGAAGATGCCAAGCCGACTACCTGTAACCAGACGCTTCCATGTTGATAGCCTGCTTATGGTAGCGTGCTTAGGTTTACTCGCGATAGGCTATGTTATGGTCGTGTCTTCATCGATTCATATCGGTAAAAATCAATTAGCGAATATTTGGAATTATCCATTTAAACAATTTGCTCACTTAATGTTAGGCATGGCGTCGGCGTATTTAATTGCCAAAATACCGATGCAGCAATGGGAAAAATGGGGTATCAAGTTATTTTTTTTCGGCGTGATTTTGTTGGTGATTGTGTTAATTCCTGGCGTGGGTGTGACCGTTAATGGGAGTACGCGCTGGCTTAATTTAGGTATTTCTATTCAAGTATCTGAGTTAGTAAAGTTTTTTTCAGTTGTTTATATGGCAGGTTATGTGACGCGGCGGGCGGATTCGTTGCGCACGTCAATCGTAGGATTGTTAAAACCATTGGCGCTACTCGGTGTTGCCGGTGTTTTGCTGTTATTAGAGCCAGATTTTGGTTCAACCGTCGTAATTATCGCGACAGCAATGGCACTTATGTTCTTAGCAGGCGCTCGCTTAGTTCACTTTGGTATTTTATTTAGTGTCGTGGCTGCGGCGGGAATAGCGTTAGTGATTGTATCGCCTTATCGCTTGGAGCGCGTGGTTGGCTTTTTAGATCCTTGGACGCATTTTAAAACTAGCGGTTATCAATTAGGCAATGCCTTGATTTCGTTTGGCATGGGAAAAGTATTAGGCGTAGGACTAGGGAATGGTGTGCAAAAATTGTTTTATTTACCTGAAGCGCATACGGATTTTTTACTTTCTGTGGTTGCGGAAGAATTAGGTTTAGTGGGCGTGTTGACGGTGATGGCGTTGTTTTCGTTATTTATCTGGCGAGCATTCAAAATAGCGGAGGCAGCCGAGCGTATAGGACAATTTTATGCGTCTTATGTGGCTTACGGTTTAGGTATTTGGTTTGGTTTACAGGCGCTGATTAATATTGGTGTCAATATGGGAGTTTTACCTACGAAAGGCTTGACGCTGCCGTTAATGAGTTATGGTGGCGGTAGTATGATTATTATGTGCTGTGCCGTGGGTTTGCTATGTCGTGTTTATGATGAAGCCGTTGAGATTAAAGCCAATACCATTCCAGAACCTAGAGTGAGAGTTAAAGCAAAACATGAATAAACGGATTGTCATTATGGCCGGAGGTACAGGAGGGCATGTATTTCCGGCACTCGCTGTGGCCGAGTATATGCGTGAGCAAGGCTGGCAGGTAACTTGGTTGGGGACGGCAAAAGGCTTAGAAAGCAGAGTTGCTCCACAATATGGCATTGAAATCGATTATTTGGCTGTTGCAGGTTTGCGCGGTAAAGGTGTGTTGCAAAAAGTCAGCGCGGTTTTCAAATTAATGCAAGCGTTTATACAAGCGTTTGTCGCATTAAAACGGCGCAAACCTAGTGTGGTACTCGGTATGGGGGGATTTGCCGCCGCACCGGGTGGGTTAATGGCAAAGCTTTTAGGCATACCACTAGTGATTCATGAGCAGAATCGTGTGCCTGGAACAACGAATCGTTTGCTTGCTAAGCTAGCATCACGTCGTTTAGAAGCATTTCCTAGTAGTTTTGATGCCAGTGTTAATGCGGAGTGTACTGGCAATCCTTTGCGTAAGTCGTTTAATCAAGCAGCCTTAATGGTGCGCGATTTTAACAAACCGGTTTTGAATGTATTAATCGTTGGTGGTAGCCAAGGTGCTCAAGTGTTAAATGAAATTGTGCCGGAGGCTATGGCTAAATTAGCTGCGGTGAAAATTATGCATCAAACCGGCTCAGCGATGTATGAGCAGGTTGCAGAGGTGTATAGAGCGCGGAAAATCGATGCTGACGTTAAGGCGTTTATCGATGATATGGTTAGTGCGTATCAATGGGCTGATTTAATGATATGCCGGTCTGGAGCGATGACGGTTAGCGAAGTATCCGCTTTAGGTGTACCTGCTATTTTTATCCCGTTACCTGGAGCGATTGATGACCATCAGCGGGCTAATGCCAGCTATTTAGTGTCTGCAGGGGCGGGTTTCGTACTGGAACAACAAGCGTTAACAGCCGATAGTTTGGCCGATTTGGTTAAGACGATGCTGCCTAAGCTAGCCGTCATTAGCGCGGCGGCAAAACAATGTGCTCGTTTGCAGGCAACTGAAACGGTTGCAGCCATTTGCATGGAAGAGGCGGGCGTATGAACTTTCCAAATAAGGATATTAGAGGTTTTGGTAATGTTCGCCGCATTCATTTTGTTGGCATTGGTGGTACGGGCATGTGCGGCATTGCTGAGGTATTATCTAATTTGGGTTACCAAGTATCCGGTTCTGACCTAAAAGAAAGCTCGGTAACTCAGCGTTTAGCGCGTTTAGGCGTGAATATTGTCTTAGGTCATAGTCCGGACAATATTGCCGATACCGATGTGGTTGTGGTGTCTAGTGCTATAGACAGGCAGAATCCAGAAGTAGAACAAGCTTATGTTAAGCGTATACCGGTGATTCCGCGTGCTGAGATGTTGGCTGAATTGATGCGATTTCGTTTTGGCGTCGCAGTTGCGGGCACTCATGGTAAAACGACGACAACAAGTTTAACGGCAAGTATCTTAGCGGAAGGTGGTTTAGACCCGACGTTTGTAATTGGTGGTCGATTAAATAGCGCGGGTAGTAATGCGAAATTGGGTGCTGGACATTATTTGGTTGCTGAAGCGGATGAAAGCGATGCGTCGTTTTTATATTTACAACCGATGATTGCGATAGTGACTAACATAGACCAAGACCACATGGCGACCTATGAAAACAGCTATCAACGTTTAAAAGAAACGTTTTTAGAGTTTTTACACCATTTGCCTTTTTACGGTTTAGCCGTGTTATGTCTTGATGATGATGGCGTCAAAGAAGTCTTGCCCATGATTTCTAAGCCGGTAAAAACCTACGGCGTTTCGGAACTCGCTGATGTTAGAGCGGTGAATATTGTTCAAGATGGGATGCAAACCGAATTTACCGTGTTAAGGCGCGGCGACTATCCTGCACTTAACATACGACTAAATTTGCCGGGCTGGCATAACATGTTGAATGCACTAGCGGCTATTACGGTAGCAACGCAATTAGGGGTTGATGATGATGCGATAAGCGCAAGTCTTGCTGCATTTAAAGGTGTGGGTCGACGCTTTCAACACACACTGATTGAGTTACCAGCATTAGGTCAAATACCGCTGGTTGACGATTATGGTCATCATCCTAAGGAGATTGCGGCGACATTGGAAGCATTACGCCAGGCTTGGCCTCATAGACGTAATATATTGATTTTTCAACCGCATCGTTATACCCGAACGCGTGATTTATTTGAAGATTTTGTTCATATTTTATCGAGTGTTGACGTATTAATTTTGTTGGATGTGTATGCGGCAGGAGAAACCGCAATACCGGGGGCGGACAGTCGTGCATTAAGCCGAGCGATACGGATACGGGGTAAAGTCGATCCGGTGTTTGCAGAGGATTGGCAAGAAATTCCAGAATTATTAACCCGTTTATTGCGTACTGATGATGTGGTCATGACCATGGGGGCGGGCAATGGTGGGGCAATTTGCTGCGCAATTACCGCAGTTATTGCAAGAGGCCTGGCCTAAATGACGTCAACCTTAGGGCGATTGCTTTATGACGAACCGCTAGCAAAATATACCAGTTGGCGTGTCGGTGGACCTTGTGACTGCTTGTTTATACCTGAGCATAAGCACGATTTAATCGCGTTTATTAATCAGCTGCCAAGCGCTGAGCCGTTATTTTGGTTAGGCTTAGGCTCGAATGTGTTAATTAGAGACGGTGGTATTCGAGGGACGGTGATTAATACTAAAAATCGGTTAAAAGAGATGTATTTGACCGAACCTACCGTAGTTTATGTAGAAGCCGGCGTGCCATGCGCTCATGTTGCGCGTTTTTGCGGTGAACAAGGTCTGGTCGGTGCTGAGTTTTTAGCCGGTATTCCTGGGACTATGGGCGGTGCGCTCGCGATGAATGCCGGTGCATTTGGCGGGGAAACCTGGCCTATTGTTCAAGCCGTGGAAACCTTAAATAGACAAGGTCATACGCAATGGCGCAGTGTTAATGAGTTTGAAATCAGTTATAGAACGGTTAAAGGATTAAACGATGAATGGTTTACCTCGGCTTGGCTAACCTTACAGCCTGGAGACACCGAACAGAGTCAACAAAAAATTAAAGCGTTATTAGAGCGGCGCGCACAAACACAGCCGACTAATCAGCCGAGCTGCGGTTCGGTATTTAAGAACCCGCCAGGCGATTTTGCCGCTCGATTGATTGAGCAGACTGGGTTAAAAGGCTATGTCATAGGCGGGGCAATGGTGTCGCCTAAGCATGCTAATTTTATTATTAACACCGGTAGTGCGAGTGCTAGCGACATAGAAGATTTGATTTTTTATGTGCAACAGCAAGTGAAACAACAACAAGGCGTAGTATTACAAACTGAAGTCTGTATGGTAGGTGAGCGTGGTTAAAAAACCAGAACAATTTGGCCGTGTTGCTGTATTAATGGGCGGTACTGCCGCAGAACGACCGATTTCTTTGAAAAGTGGTAAAGCGGTCTATGATGCGCTGATACAACAAGGTGTAGATGCTGTAGCGGTGGATATTACCGGTGACTTTGTCAATTCATTAAAGGAATTAAACGTCGATAGAGTATTTAATGTCATTCATGGTCGTGGTGGCGAAGACGGTATCGTGCAAGCTATTTTGGAGAGTTTAAGTCTTCCTTATACCGGTAGCGGAGTATTGGCATCGGCCTTGGCGATGGACAAGCTTAGAACTAAATTGTGTTGGCGTGGCTATGGTTTAAGCACGCCGGATTGGAGTGCGATAACACATGAAGGTGATTTAGCAAACTGCGCCGAACAATTAGGTTTTCCGTTGATTGTTAAGCCTGCGTTGGAAGGTTCTAGCATTGGTATTAGCAAAGCTGACAATTATGAACAATTGGTGCAAGCATGGACTCATGCTGCACAATACAAGTGCGATGTGTATGCCGAGCGCTGGATTAAAGGCTGTGAATACACCGTAGGATTATTACAAGGTGAAGCATTGCCGGTTATTCGCTTAGAAACCCCGCATAGCTTTTATGATTTTGAAGCGAAATATCTTGCGGAAACGACGAAATATCACTGTCCTGCTGGTTTAAACGAACAAGATGAACAAGGTTTGCGTAAGCTGGCTGTGCAAGCGGCAGAGGCATTAGGCGTAAAAAGGTTGGGCTAGAGTTGATGTGTTTATTGATGAGCAAGGTCAATACCAGTTAATTGAAATTAATACTGTACCGGGTATGACCGATCATAGTTTAGTTCCTATGGCCGCTAAGCAAGCAGGCATTGATTTTGCTGAGTTAGTATTAAGGATATTGGCAACTAGTTTGGTGTAATGGAAAAGTCCAGCGTGAGAAAGCTGTTTTTCATTGCATTAGCCTTTATTGTTGTCGTTGGAATTGGCTATTCCACGGGTAGATTAAAAGCACCGATAAAAATTGCCTCATTACCCATTAAGTTCGTACGAACCGAAGGAGTGTTTCAATATATTACTAAAGAGGAAATTAAAGCGGCCTTATTGCCTTCGGTAACAGGCAATTTTTTAGAGGCTGATATGCAAGCGATTCATAATGCAGTGGCGGCTATGCCCTGGGTTGAAGCAGTAACGGTGAAGCGGATATGGCCTGATACGATAGACATTAGGGTTACAGAAAAAAAAGCCTATGTGCGTTGGGGCGAAGACAGCTTAATGACAGAGCAAGGCGTAATTTTTAAGCCTAAAACCATAGAGGCGCATCAAGAGTTAATTAAACTGACGGGCCCGGATGGGCAGCAGATGAAGGTATTGGAGATTATGAAAGGCATTGTGACCGCATTAGACGATCATTCTATGACGTTAGCGGAATTCGCGGTCAACAAACGCTGGGCATGGACGCTGAAGCTAACCAGTGGCTTAGAAATTTTATTAGGGCGCGATGAACAGTTAAAAAAACTGCAGCGCTTTTTAAAATCGCTAACGGTGTTAACACCAGAGCAAATCGACGCCATGGCCGTCGTGGATTTGCGTTATCCGAATGGTTATGCGGTATCTTGGAAACCGGATAGACAGCCGGACTGGCAGAACGGCTTAAGCCCTGAGCAAACACCCCCTCAGGATTAGATGAGTGATAATAAAGTTTGATTGGGCAACCCATAGAGTAAACAAGAATGGCTAGAAATAGAACCGAACGTAACTTAATCGTCGGCTTGGATATAGGCACATCAAAAGTCGCTGCGATTGTTGGTGAGCTGACTAATGAAGGTGGTATAGAAGTCATAGGACTAGGTACTTCACCCTCGCGCGGTTTAAAAAAAGGCGTGGTTGTCAATTTGGAATCGACCGTACAATCGATACAAAAAGCAATAGAAGAGGCCGAATTAATGGCAGGTTGCCAAATTAAATCGGTTTTTGCCGGCATAGCGGGCAGCCATATAAGAAGTTTGAATTCGCACGGCGTAGTTGCGATAAAAGACAAAGAAGTCACGCAATACGATATTGATAGAGTGATTGATTCGGCGCGGGCTGTTGCAATACCGGCCGATCAAAAAATTCTGCATATCCTACCGCAAGAATTTATTATTGATTTGCAAGATGGTATTAAAGAACCCATAGGCATGTCGGGCATACGCTTAGAAGCGCGAGTGCACATGGTCACGGGCAGTGTTAGTGCTTCGCAAAATATCATTAAATGCATTCGTCGTTGCGGTTTAGAGGTAGAAGATATTGTCTTAGAGCAGTTAGCATCGTGTAATTCGGTATTAACCGAAGACGAAAAAGAATTAGGCGTGTGTTTAATCGACATGGGCGGCGGTACGACTGACATCGCTATTTTTGTTGACGGTGCTATTAAACATACGGCGGTGATACCTATAGCAGGCGATCAAGTGACCAACGACATTGCCGTTGCATTGCGTACACCGACTGTTAATGCGGAAGATATTAAGCGTAAATATGCTTGTGCATTAACACAGTTAGCTAATGTTGATGGCATTATTGAAGTGCCTAGCATTGGTGATAGAGCACCGCGTAAGATTTCAGCGCAGAATTTGGCAGAAATCATCGAGCCTCGTTACGAAGAATTGATGCTCTTAGTACAAGCAGAAATTAGACGTAGTGGTAACGAAGAATCGATTGCTGCAGGTATTGTCTTAACAGGTGGTAGTTCAAAGGTAAAAGGTTTAGTGGAGTTAGCAGAAGAAATTTTTCATATGCCAGTTCGTATGGGGGGGCCCGAAAACGTGACTGGCTTGCCAGAAGTAGTGAAAAATCCAGTACATTCAACTGGGGTTGGGTTGTTAATGTACGGCAAAGAACACCAAGGTCTAGGTAAGCATGTAGAAGCAGATGGCGACAGCTTGGTTAATAAAATTAAAAGTTGGTTTCAGGGTAATTTTTGAGCTTTTTAAGGGGTAGTGTTGTGATGAAATATGAATTAGTAGAGCCCAATAGCGAGACTGCCATCATCAAAGTCATTGGTGTCGGTGGCGGTGGCGGTAATGCGGTTGACCACATGGTGGGCAATCATATCGAAGGAGTAGAGTTTATTTGCGCGAATACCGATGCACAAGCGCTAAGAAAACTCAATGTCAATAAAATTATTCGCTTAGGCGATGATTTAACCAAAGGCTTAGGTGCCGGTACGAATCCGGACATAGGCCGACGTGCGGCTGAAGAAAACAAAGACCGTATCCGCGAAATTTTGCAAGGCGCCGATATGGTGTTTTTAACTGCGGGTATGGGAGGTGGTACAGGTACTGGTGCGGTGCCGGTGTTTGCTGAAATTGCCAAAGAAATGGGTATTTTAACGGTAGCCGTTGTCACTAAACCGTTTGAGTTTGAAGGCAAGAAAAAAATGGATGTGGCGTTACAAGGTATTGCCGAGTTAGAAAAATATGTAGACTCGCTTATCACGATTCCTAACCAAAAGCTATTGCCGGTGTTAGGTGAAAATGTTTCGTTGTTGAAAGCCTTTCAAGCCGCTAATGATGTGTTAAAAGACGCCGTACAAGGCATTACTGAATTAATCGTCCATCCTGGTTTGATTAACGTAGACTTTGCTGACGTAAAAACAGTCATGTCTAGCATGGGTGCTGCGATTATGGGTATAGGTTCCGCAACTGGCGAGTATCGT
>NZ_LAJX01000019.1 GCF_000963695.1 Methylocucumis oryzae | reverse complement strand
CCAACAATTTTAGCATCGGCTTGATATTGCTCGAAGGTATCCTGCACCATGAAATGCCAAAACTCACCGTCATTATATAAATACTGCATGGCCACATCGACGACATCAGCGCCTTCTAACGTATCACCCGATTTAAACGTTCTTTCTATGACGCGTCCAGTTTTTAAGTTTCTGATTTTAACTCGGTTAAACGCTTGACCTTTGCCAGGCTTAACAAACTCGTTCTCGATAATCGAGCAAGGATCGTTATCCAACATGATTTTTAACCCAGCTTTAAACTCATTCGTGCTATAAACAGCCATTTTATCCTCAGAGATGACACATTGTAAAAGGCGCTCATTATAAAGGAGGTATGAGTTGAGAGAAAATTTAAACCACGCTTATTCACACATTGACACCGATAACCAACACTTACAACAAAGCTGGCAACAACAACTGCAAAGTGCGTTTAGTAACGTGCAAGACTTATGTGATTACTTAGAATTGGCTATTACAGACCTGCCGTTCTCGCTATCGGCACAACAACAATTCGCCTTTAAAGTACCGTTAAGCTTTGCCGCGTGTATGGAAAAAGGTAATGCCAACGACCCGTTATTACGGCAGGTTTTGCCTATTGTTGATGAAACCAAAACGATACCAGGTTTTAGCTTAGACCCCGTTGGTGACTTAGCCGCCAAAGCCGTCACTGGCGTGATTCATAAATACCAGGGACGCGCCTTACTGATTAACACGGGTAGTTGCGCGATTAATTGCCGTTATTGTTTCCGCAGGCATTTCCCGTATTCCGACTGGCAGCTTAGCAAGCTACAAGAGCAACAGGCCTTAGATTACCTTAGCTCAGACCCCAACCTACACGAAGTTATACTCAGCGGTGGCGACCCCTTATTACTTAACGACGCACGACTCAGCACACTCTTAACCAAGCTAGCAACACTGCCACAACTCAAACGCATACGCCTACACAGCCGTTTACCTATCGTGTTACCGGCGCGCATTACCGAATCCCTGCTCACCAGTCTCAAACATAGCGGAAAAACCACCACCTTAGTCGTACATTGCAATCATGCCAACGAACTCAACCCGCGTGTATTCAACGCCTGCCAACAGCTACGCCAACACGGTATTCATTTACTCAACCAATCGGTATTGCTAAAAGGCGTGAATGATAATGTCCAAGACTTAGCGCAATTAAGCGAGCGCTTATTCGATTTCGGTATACAACCGTATTATTTACATATACTCGACAAAACCGCTGGCACGGCACATTTTGACGTTAATGAAAGCGACGCTTTAGCATTAATGCAAGCACTCAAAACCTTGTTACCAGGATATTTAGTACCGAAGTTAGTAAAAGAAGTCGCTGGCGATAAGGCTAAACAAGTGCTAGCTTAACATTAGGTTGGTATTATAACTCCTCGGCGGCAAAGCGTTCCGAGCCACTTCCAAAATTTTGACTTGTTCAGGAATGTCTGCTTATTGCAAGGTGGTTCCTAACTGTTCCGGTTGACCACCTGGTTATTTCTTTGGGTCTGGCTTTGAGCTGACCTCATCGCTACTGGCTTTGTCATGAACTTTAAACCGACCAGTCGAAGGGAGCTTACTACTATTTCGGCTGGTCAGGCTTAAACGGTTAGCCATCAGTTGGACGAGCATGATCACCACTTCCAACGTCGCACGCAAGAACGACGCAGACAAATTTTCCTCCTCGGGGAGAAGTTGCTGTACTCTTTTGAGGCGGGCTTCAACGTTCATGTTATCGAGTGTCGGTAAGTGTCAAACTAAAATACCTCTCAACTGTGATTGTTAGCCGTATGATAAGGCCGGGTTAAAAGTCGAGTTGTCTTCGAAGATGCCCGATAGGCCACGAACGCTCAAGCATCGCGACCCTACGGGGGTAAAGAGGTTAGCGAGTTACCCTGCGAGTGATAAGGCCTGCATATCCAACATCTTGGGGCAAGCAATTCAGGTAAATTTATCTTTTTTTTGCAAAAAAACTTTGTCAAGTGTTTTTTTACTCAAATTACGCTGAATAGTTACTAAAAAAGAACAATCGCAATAGTAGTACAAAACATGTTCTACACGCCTAAAAATGCTAAATCGCTTAATAGTTAAACTGCAACTGTGTGCGTAGCAAGTCACCACGCGCTTGCTTTAAATAATCAGTTTTTGTTGGGTCAGCAATATTGGTACGACTCATTGTTGCGTAAGCTAAGGTAATTTCCAGCGCCTTACTAATTTGATATTCAACGCCAGCCTCTACCTCTTCGACATTAACTCTAGGTGCAAAGGTTGCGCCTTTCCATGCACCTTCGTAAGTTTGCCATTTGGCATACGGAATCATTGTGCCTTTAGTGCCAAATACATTGTCAATTTTATACATAGCTTGTACATACCCACCGTTAAGATCTTGGCGTTCAACGGTATTAGTCAGCGGGTTAAGCGTAGGGCCTTTACCCCAGTTCCACTCAGTTTGTAAGCCGAAAGGTTGTGGGAATAAAATGGCGTGTACGCCAACACGATCTTCACTATTCCCGTCAGTAGTCACAAACGGTTTGCCATATTTATTCCCCTCATAGGTATAAGCAAAACAAGATGCCGTTTGCCCGTCTTTAAATGAGCATGTATCAGAACTAGACGTATTAAACCGTCCCGATATAGCATCAACACCGACTTCCAAAACTTGCTCAGGTAGTCCGATAAATCCTAACTCGAATGGGTAAGATGAATGGGCAACAAAATAAAAATCATCGTTAGCTTCGGGCTTATTGATGCCTTGACCGTTATAAACACCAAAACCTAGCACACCATAATCACCTGAGGTTTTCAGACCTTTTTTACTCAATGACTTCCACAATTTTTGCGTATCAGATGGCGACCAGTACGCAAATAACCCTAAATCGCGCTCGCTAGGAACCGCACTGTTAAGCGCGTCCGCACGATCCAGCGTTAAACGATTTTGTGATGATTGTAAGTTTTCCCAGCCGAAGGGTACTTTTGATTGTCCGGCACGAATACGATACTCATGTTCTTTATCAAACGCTAAGTCGGCATAAGCATCGCGTAGTTGACCAAAATTTAAATCGCCACTGGTCGAAGCGAAATCAGGTTGTAAATAAAATGACACATATTCATTGATGTCACCGGAAAACACTAAACGCACACGGCGGAAAGAAAAATTGCTGTTGTTTTTGATAGAGCTATCACCCACCGAACGCAGCTCAGGGTCGCCAGCAACTCTATCTCCAGAAAGGCTTTGGTTATAGCGCATTTGGGTATAGCCACGCAGACTTATTTTATTAAACCATTTTTCATCGTTTTTAGCTCTGTCTTCGCGATTAGCCGCAACATGCTCTTCAAGGGCTTTTAATTCGTTACTTTTTTAGCTCTAAATCATGCTTGATGGCTTTTAAGTCGGCTTCTTGTTTTGTGTTTAGCTCATTTTGCTGTTTAACAGCTTGCTCGGCAGGTACAAACGAGCCTAGTTTAGTTCGGTTAGGGCCGGGTTCGGCAAAGATTTGCTTAGTAGTATCATCAACATAAAGCTCAAGCGCTGAAGCATTCAACGATGCTCCTATTAATAATGGGCTTGCAATTGCCCATATCCTTTTGCGTAATTTCATAACTTATCTCGGAAGGGAAAATGCCGCCAAGATAAATTAAGCAAAATGACAGTTTTATTACTGAAATATTACAGTTTTGTTACAGTGAATTAATAAATTTTAACTAATTGATTAATATTAACTTTATTAAAATAGTTTTATCATTATTTTTTATAGTCATAATTTAGTCATAATATCTGCGACCATAAAGACTTGCTACCAAGTTAAGCCGCAGAAAATTGCACATTTTAAGCCATTATATTTACAGCTTATTTTGGATAAGCGAGTCGGATGTTAAACCAGAAACCTAGATTTATAAGGTAGATGTGGAGGAGAGAACAACGAGGAAAGGAAAACAGCAGCAGCGATTAAACGTGCGGTTTACTCGCCTACTAACGCTCGCGTCATCCTAACGCTATACGCCAGCTTAATCCTCATCCGGAGCAGAAGACGGCCAAAAACCGCACGTTTAATCACTCTTGTCGTGTTATCTTAAAGAGGTTAAATGATATGTTATATTATATCAATCATTAGATGAAATTTTAATGACAACAAATACCTTGGGCTATCAGTCTTTACTTAGCTGCTTTCGACGTAGTGCCGCATTTTGTAAAAACTGTTTACGGGTTGCATCATCCACTTGTATCCAATGCCGAATTTCAAACAAACGACCTAAAACAGCCTAAACACACATCATCGTTATTTAAACAACAGTTACGCACACAGGGCGAATCTATTTTAGTTACGTTCTCAGGTATCACAGTAAACATTAATCTGTTAACAAAGCATCGAGTTGTTTTTGTCGCTCCAACGCGTACAACTCATCAAAACCACCAACATGGGTATCGCCGATAAAAATCTGCGGCACAGTGCGTCGTTGGGTTTTTATCATCATTTCCTGCCGTAATTGTGCATTATTATCGACATTTATTTCCGTATAGGCGGCGCCTTTGTCATCGAGTAGTCGCTTTGCCATGGTACAGTATGGGCAAATTCGGGTGGTATAAATCAGTATCTCAGGCATGGCATAAAAATGTTTGTTACTATATTTATCATTCTATAGCGAATACCCCGGTTATTCAATGACACTGCAGTAACGCTAGCAGTTAATACCATTCAATATTAATGCGTTATTGCTGGCGATCATCCGCTATGGGCTAATTCAATGACTCAATTTAACTTCAGCGAGAAACAAACTATGAGTGAAATACCCTCCCAGTTAAAATATGCTAGTTCACACGAATGGATACAAGCAGAAGATGATAATCTTATACGCGTGGGAATTACTGATTTTGCCCAACAATCACTGGGCGATATTATGTTTATCCAATTACCGACATTAGGAATGCGTTTTAACGCGGGTCAACAATGTGCTGTCGTTGAATCAGTAAAAACCGCATCCGATTTATTTAGCCCTGTCACCGGTGTTATTTGCGCCATTAATGATAGGCTTATTGATGCCCCTGAATTAGTCAACGAAGCACCTTACCAAAACTGGATATTTTGCCTAAAAGCCGATGATAGCTCGGAATTAGCAGCGTTAATGACCGCTGCCGACTACCAGGCCATGATTGAATAATACAGCCCTCACCTACCTACTCCCATTAAACATGGCTAATCAAAATGCAAAAGGCTTTAAACGCCTCATTAATGCGTGTAATTTCTCTGCCGCAGGACTTAGAGCAACATGGGAACACGAGGAAGCATTTAGACAAGAAGTTATTATATTACTGGTTGGCACGCCGTTAGCGCTATGGCTAGGCGATAACGCTATTGAAAAAATCCTGTTAATTGGCAGTCTTGTGTTAGTGTTACTCGTGGAACTGCTCAATTCTGCCGTTGAAGCCGTCGTTGATAGAGTCGGTTTTGAGCATCATGAATTATCCGGTCGTGCCAAAGATATAGGCTCGGCTGCGGTGATGATGTCGTTAGCGTGGGCAGCGATTACTTGGATGTTGATTTTACTTTAATTATTTAGGAGTTTTATGAGTGCTTTGATTTGCGGTTCTATGGCGTATGACACAATTATGGTGTTTCACGATAAATTTAAACATCACATCTTGCCAGAGAAAGTTCATATTCTAAATGTATCGTTTTTAGTTCCAGTTATGCGTAGAGAATATGGCGGTTGCGCCGGTAATATCGCTTATAACTTAAATTTACTCGGTGAAAAACCGTTGATTATGGCAACTGTCGGTCATGATTTTGAACCTTACAGCCAATGGTTAAGCCAGCAAGGTTTAAGTACTGAATATATCCACGCCTTAGATGACCACTACACCGGCCAAGCCTATATCACGACCGACGAAGAAGGCAATCAAATTACGGCGTTTCATCCAGGTGCTATGTCATTGTCACATTTAAACGAAATTCCTACTGATTCTGACGAATTTAGCATAGGTATCGTATCGCCAGATGGCAAAGAAGGTATGCAATTACATGCAGCACAATTCGTTGAATGTGGCATACCGTTTATCTTTGACCCAGGCCAAGGGATGCCGATGTTTAGCGGTGCTGAATTATTAACCTTTGTTGACCAAGCAACATGGTTAACCTTAAACGATTATGAGTCCGAGTTAATGCAAGAACGTACCGGCTTAACGCTTGAGCAATTAGCCGAGCGTGTGCAAGCATTAATCGTAACTTTGGGCAGTAAAGGCTCAAAAATTTATACCGAAGGTCGTTGTATCGACATTCCTGCCGCTTTACCTAAAGCCGTAAACGACCCTACCGGCTGTGGCGATGCTTATAGAGCGGGCTTGTTATACGGTCTGATGAATGAATACGATTGGGAAACCACAGGCCGTATCGCCTCCTTAATGGGGGCGATTAAAATCGAGCATCACGGCACACAAAACCATCGTTTTGACCTTACGGGCTTTAAACAACGCTATCACGAAAACTTCGGCCAGTATTTTTGAGGTTTTGCCATGTTGCCGAACACGTTGCAATTACTCGATATTATGGCCAAACTCAGGCACCCTGAAACCGGTTGCGCTTGGGATTTAAAACAAGATTTCGCTAGCTTAATACCTTATTTAATCGAAGAAGCGTATGAAGTGATTGATGCGATAGAACGCGATAATATCGACGATTTGCGCTCAGAATTAGGTGATTTATTACTACAAGTCGTGTTTCATGCCCGATTAGCCGAAGAACAACAACTGTTTAATTTTGATGATGTCGCCGGTGAAATTAGTGAAAAGCTGATTCGCCGCCATCCTCATGTCTTCGCGGGCGTCACGTTTGATAATGACGAACAACGCCAACAGGCTTGGGAACAAGCCAAAGCCATTGAACGTCAAGCCAAAACGCCAGCAACTCTGGTGACCAGTATCTTAGACGACATACCGAGTAGCTTACCTGCGTTAATGCAATGCGAAAAAATTTTAACACGCGTTGCTAGGCACGGCTTTGATTGGCCAACAATAGAACCTGTATTTGATAAAATCCAAGAGGAAATCGAGGAAGTACGCGACGCGATGACGCGAGGCGAGCAAACGCATATTGAAGAAGAAATTGGCGACTTATTGCTAGTCGTCGTTAATTTAGCGAGACATTTAAACGTCAATGCTGAATGGGCATTAAAACAAAGCAATAAAAAATTCAGCAAACGTTTTTAACTACATAGAGCAGCAAGTGCAGGCAACCGGTAAAGTCTTAACCGAATGCAGTCTCGCTGAATTAGATGGCTATTGGGATGAAGCCAAAATCGTATTGAAACAACCGATGCCGAAATGAAACGCATAGGGTACACATGTTGTACCCTACCTAAAGATGGTGTGAGGCTTCACGGTTTACGCTTTTATTTTTTGTTCCAATTCTTTTGGGCTTAAATGCCTAACATCCTCGCCTTTAACCATGAAAATCAAATGTTTACAAATGTAGCATGAATGATCGCCGATTCGCTCTAACGCCCTAACTGACCATAATGCGTTAAGCGTTCGTGTGATATTTCTGGGGTCTTCCATCATGTGGGTAATTAACTGCCTAACAATACTGGCATACTCGCGATCTACACTATCGTCTTGATTAATGATAGTAGAAACCTCGTCTATCGATAAGCGGGCAAAACCATCTAACGCGCCATGTAACATTTCTTGCACGAGTTCCGCCATGTGCTGAATCTCATAATATTGGTCGATTCTGCTGTCATTTTCAGAAACCTGTATTGCCATTTTGGCAATACGCTCAGCTAAATCACCAACAATTTCCAACTCATTAATGATTTTTAACACGGTCAATAACAGTCTTAAATCAAATGCGGCTGGCTGTCTTAACGCAAGAATTTGCGTACATTCCAAGTCAATTTCCATTTCCATCGCATCGACTTGATTGTCTTGTTTAATAACAAGTTCAGCAAGTTCGGTGTCATTCGTTGTAAACGAACGAATCGCATACTCAATTTGCTGCTCAACGACACCGCCCATCGCTAACACTTTATTGCGTATGTCTTCTAATTCCTTATTAAATTGTCCTGAAATATGGTGTCCGATTTTGCTGTTATCCATTTAGCACTCCAAAGTAAGTTTAATAATGCAAGCCTTAGCCGTAACGCCCAGTAATATAATCTTCCGTTTGCTTTTTTCTAGGGTTAGTAAATAACTCGCTAGTCGGACCCATTTCAATTAAATCGCCCATATACATAAACGCCGTATAATCTGAAACACGCGCGGCTTGCTGCATATTATGCGTAACAATGACAATGGTGTATTTTTCTTTTAGCTCATTAATCAATTCTTCAATTTTTAACGTAGAAATAGGGTCTAAAGCTGACGCGGGTTCATCGAGCAATAAAACCTCAGGTTCTATCGCAATAGCTCTAGCAATCACCAAACGCTGTTGCTGACCACCTGACATACCTAGCGCATTATCATGTAAACGGTCTTTCATTTCATCCCATAACGCTGCGCCGCGTAGCGCATTTTCTACCGTTTCTTGCAAAATACGTTTATCGTTAATGCCTTGAATTCTTAAACCATAAGCGACATTTTCAAAAATTGATTTTGGGAAAGGGTTTGGCTTTTGAAACACCATGCCGACTCGTCTACGCAAATCAGCGACATTAACCGATTTATCGTAAATATTTTCGTTATCGAGCAAGATTTTGCCTTCAATCTTCACACTATCGACTAAATCATTCATGCGATTAATACAACGCAATAAGGTCGATTTGCCACAACCGCTAGGGCCAATATAAGCAGTGACTTTACGCTTAGGAATTTCCATATCGATGCCGTGTAAGGCTTCTTTCTGACCGTAGCTTAACCGTAAGCTTTCAATTTTAATGCTTATTTCTTCCGGTTCGTTGCGAGTCATTCGAGTGTTCAATACAGAACTCATATTGATAGCATGGGTACGGGCTTCTTGTGTGGTCATTTAACTTTCCGTTTCAATAAAAACTGGTCTTAATTTTCTAGCGCTCTGTATTTTTCACGCAAATGATTTCTAATCAATATTGCCGCTAAATTCAACCCCAAAATGACTAACACCAGTAATAATGAGGTTGCATAAACCAGCGGTCTAGCGGCCTCAACGTTAGGACTTTGAAAACCTACATCGTAAATATGGAAACCCAAGTGCATGAATTTACGGTCTAAATGCAAGAACGGAAAGTTACCATCTAGCGGTAATGTGGGCGCCAACTTAACAACGCCGACCAACATTAAAGGTGCTACTTCGCCGGCTGCGCGCGCTACGGCTAAAATTAGCCCGGTCATAATCGCAGGGCTTGCCATTGGTAAAACCGTTAACCACAGCGTTTCAAATTTAGTTGCGCCTAACGCTAGGCTGCCTTCTCTAATCGATTTAGGGATACGCGATAAACCTTCTTCTGTCGAAACAATAACAACCGGCAAGGTTAATAACGCTAGCGTAATCGATGCCCATAACAACCCCGGTGTACCATAAACGGGTGCTGGCAGCGACTCTGGAAAAAACAATTTATCAATATTGCCGCCTAGAATATAAACAAAAAAGCCTAAACCAAATACGCCGTAAACTATCGACGGTACACCGGCTAAATTATTAACAGCAATGCGTATAACACGCGTGATAAAGCCTTGTTTAGCATATTCCCGTAAATAAATTGCCGCAATAACACCAAAAGGCGTCACAATAATCGCCATCATAATAACCATCATGACTGTACCAAAGATTGCTGGAAAAATGCCGCCTTCGGTATTGGCTTCGCGTGGATCATCGACTAAAAACTCGGCTAGCTTTTCGCCATAATGACCTAGCTTTGCAAAAACATTCATGCCATTAGGGCGGTAAATTCTAACCACTTTCGCTAACGGAATATCAACTTCGCTACCCGCATCAATTTTGACTGATAAGCTGTATTCTCTAATCTTGACATACAAGTCATTAACTTCGCTTTGAATGTGCTGATAGCGCGCTTCAAGCTCTGTTTTTTCTGTATTAAAAGCCTGCTCAGAACTTGCATTCCACTCATTGTTAAGCTGCAATTTCTTTTGCTTTAAACGTAAACGCTCCAGCTCATAATTAATACCACCAATCTGCTTTTTCTCTAAATAAGCAATTTGGTCAAAAATCGCTAATGCTTGTTCTAGCTTTTCTTCGGCAACCGGCCAGGCTTGTTCACCACTAGCAATCACGTTGCCATTTTGCTTAACAGCCGTCAGTTGTCCATAAAAATTACCCCACTCACGGCGCTCAATCGCTAGCATAGTTTCAGGATATGTCTCACTGACGACGTGTCTTTGCTCTATCCAGCGAAAATCCACGCCAGTCACATCACGATTACCGACTTTCACCAGATATTGAACCAAGCTATCTTCGCCAGCCGCCATCTCATGCCCAGCCGCTTTTGCCATAGCTGCCGAGGTTTCCGTCACATCGACTAACTCGCCAATAATTGTTTTGGCTTCAGTGCCTTGTTCACGGTAGCTAAATTGTGCGACTTTAGCTGGCCAAAAAATGGCTAATGCCGCGCATAGCAATCAAACCCACGACGACGACAACCATAATTAAACT
>NZ_LAJX01000189.1 GCF_000963695.1 Methylocucumis oryzae | reverse complement strand
AAGATGTTTAGTGACCAGTTTGCTGAAAGCGTTTAATTCGGTCTGCGGCGTTTTTGTCAATCGAAATTGGCATCGACTTGGTTGTCGATATGACGAATGATTAAGTCCGTATCTAAAATAAACGTCCAGCGTTTAGCGATTTTTAACATAGGCATTTTAACGCCATACGCTTCAGCGACTTTAGCATCGTTATCGGCGAGTAACGTGTAATTCAGCTGATGTTTGCGATGAAAATCTGTTATTGCTTGTACGCTGTCTGTGCTGATGCCATACACGTCAGCATTAACAGCCTGTAAAAGACTCACATGCTCTCTAAACGAGCACGCTTGCTGGGTACACACGGGCGTGCCAGCTTTAGGGTAAAAAAATAACACTGTCCAACCTTGCTGTTGCCGCGTTGCTAAGTTAAAGAGCTCGCCTTGGTGGGTTGGCAGTTCAAATAAAGGGGCAGGGTCGCCTACTTTTAATGCTAACGCTTTGGGTACATTCAAAAAATTTAAGAGTTTGTTCATAAGTAATCCTCGAGTTAAAGAAAGGCTACTCACTTTAGTTGGGACAGGGTATCAGGGTGCAGGACGCCGTAAATACATCCTTGTAGGCTTGGTGGCAGCATCCCTGCTGCCAACACCTGCATCCTGATACCCTGTCCCACCTTGCGTTGGGAGCCTAAAGAAAAGTTACGCGTTAGCAGCGCCATTAGAAATGCCAGATTCGATATTGGCGCAGCTTACCGCGCTAGCCGTTTTACTGGTTTAATTGTTTTTCGATAAGGCTTAATTTTATTAAAATGCCTTAACACAAAAGCTATCGAGGCCAGCTCTTTCAGCATTCTGAGCGCTAATATGCTCAGATTAACGTTGTGAGACGTTTTTATGATTTCTTGATATGTCCATTTCGCTCTCAGATAGCTAGGTAATAACGCATTCAGTTGCTTGGCAATAGTGCGATAGATTGGGTATTTATGTCTTGAAAAGTAAGAAACAAAATAATAGCGCTCATAATCTCTTTTAAACGCGCTGGTCGTAATTTGCGTTTCTTTTTTAGTAAAAACCCAATTTAAGCTGACGTTTTCTGCTTCACAGGCTTCGACTTGATGAAACCAAAGCGGAGGCAGAAATAACATATCACCCTCATTTAATTCAAAGTGGGTATAAATTTTATTGTGAAAAATATCATCGCCTTTCCCGTCTAATATCGCAAAATTGCTAAATGGATAGCAACAAAGCGGAGTTTCAGGCGAGATTAATGACCATTTCTTACGCCCTGTGACTTGCACATTAAACACGCTAATCATATTCGCGTCATAATGCCAGCTTGATAGATTACCTTTCTCATGTACCCAAATACGCATCACTTGAGAGCGCGGAAAAATGTCAGAATGACTTAACGCCGTATCGACTATTTCAGGAATCTCATAGTCTTCAGCGAGCGCATTTTTTTCCAACCAATACCATAAAAAGGCCTCTTTTGCTAAAGGCTCCTCTGATAATCTTTTTTGTAAATAGGTCTCGGTCCATACTTCCTGGCTATCCAATTAGCAGCCACATTTTCAATAATAAAAGGTTGTTCCTTGACGGCGTATTGATTCCAAAAGTATTCAAACGTGATAGCAGATGATTCTCTAGGGATTTCAAAATAACCATGGGCATTCTTATCGGTGACATTCATTTTCAATGATAAAGTTACGGGATTAACCTTATTATTGTCGCATAACTTGGTATGGACTAAGAAACTGGTAAGTGGGTGTGGGCAATTCAAACCCACAAGATGCGTATCGTTCGTGTGTTGCCTTGATGGATGAGCAAGTTAGTCCAGAGCAGCCATAAAGTTCGGAATTTCATGGCTTCTATGTTCCGTATTACGGTGCACCTTATACGGTTTACGGTTGAACGCAACCCTATCTGATGGAATCTGGACTATCAAGTCATATGGGCAATCTGTTTGTGACCACTACATTATGAAGGGCCTATTCTAAGCGTTGTAAACGCTTCTGGTTATGCCGTTGCTAAGCGGTTAAAATTCCGCTAGTCTTCCAGTTTTTACACCACAACTTGCTGGAAAGAATCTGTGGTATTCATAAAATCCATCAGCCCTGGAGGTTTTGATGCGTATAATCCTGGTCGCGATAAATTTAAGCTTATCGTTTGCTGTTTCGGCGAGTCCTAGCGATGACGCTGATATATTAGCGAGACGCGGTCAAGCAACGGTGACATCGGCTACTGAGAAACCGGCGCTTACTTTGTCTAAACCTGCCGGTGGTTGGACGAGTAGTATGCAAGTCGTCGTCGCAGGCTCGTGCTCCGATACGACGGCAGACCCGATTGTAATAAATATCAATGGCGTGCGTTATTATGCGCGAAATAACAACGGTCAGTTTGCCCGGTCTTTTCCAGCCGCTAAAGGTAAAAACACGATTATTGCCGAATGTGCGAATCATCTAGGCCGCTCAAGCGCTTCGGTAACGGTCGATGCGGTGATTCCTGCCATTCCATTTAAAGTGGTGTTAACCAGTGACACTAATTCAGTGTATACCGACTTACATATTTATGAGCCGGATAATAGCCATGTGTATTGGGCCGATACGCGCTCAACCAGTGGTGGCATCTTTTTTCTAAATAGCGATGGTGAAAGTTTTGACCAAGCGGGATACGGGCCTTATTTGTATGTACATCCTGCACCACCGATTGGCGTGTTTAGGATAGATGCTAATTATTGGCCGGGCGGGGCGGTACAACACACGTTGGCCAGTTTGGATATTATTTTAGATGAAGGCTTGCCAACGGAAAGCCATAAGCGCATACAAAAGCCGTTAGCACGTCCCGGCGAAACAAGCACGTTAGCTTATGTTGCTTTTAGTGGTAATCGGCAACCCGCTAAGATTTTTGTGCCTAGCCAAGATAATGAGCGCGATATGCCGACTGAAATTCGCGATTATATTCAGCATGAGCCTGCGCGCGAAGGCGAGGAGCAGGAGCAAGAAGCGTATTTACCGGATACGGATGGTTTAGCGTTGCGAGAGGTGGTGACGAATATTGCGTTAGCACAAGCCAAGGG
>NZ_LAJX01000188.1 GCF_000963695.1 Methylocucumis oryzae | reverse complement strand
ATTATATTGAATTAATAACGAAAATACTAAATACAGATTAGTTTTAAAATAAAGTATTAATAGTTTTTATATTTCAAAATACACTCTTGTCTGGTGTAATAAATGCATCTTATATGCCCACCTAAAACTTTAATTATGACCTTACCATTAAACACCCAAATCCTCATCGCCGCGTTATCCGGCATCGCACTCGGCATAGGATTTAACCTGTTAGGCGCTAACCACGCTATTACGCAACAAGGTGTGTTTTTATGTAGCTTAGCGGCCGGGCTGTTCATTGACATGTTAAAAATGATTTTAGCGCCGCTGGTGTTTGCGTCGATTGCGGTCGGTATTGCAAACCTGCGTGAACACCAGCAAATTCATCGTGTTTGGCAAATGACGCTAGGCTTTTTTGCTGTGTCTATGGCATTGGCCATCGTACTAGGCTTAGCGGCAGCGAATTGGCTGGAACCCGGCAAAGGCTTGCATTTGTCAATGTTTGACCATGCGCTTAGCGGCTATCAAGCACAATCGTTAAAGCCCAGTGAGTTTTTACTTAAATTCAGCCACAGCTTGTTTATGAATCCTATCGCAGCGTTAGCGCAAGGCAATGTTTTGGCAATTGTCGTGTTTGCGCTGTTATTAGGTGTTGCGTTAGTCGTAGGTGGCGAACGCTATAAGAACCTGTTGTTCTTGTTAAAAGAATTACAAGAACTCATGTTGCTATTAGTCAGTTGGATTATGCGTTTTGGCGCCAATAGGCATCATGGCGTTATTAGCCAATTAGCGGCTAATCAAGAGCACCAACTGTTAATGAGCTTAGGTCAGTTTATCGCTTTAGTCATCACCACGACGCTGATTCATGGGTTTATCGTGTTGCCGTTATTATTGTGGTTAGTCACGCGTGTCACGCCTAAACATTTTTTCCGCCATACTCGCACGGCGCTGATAACAGCATTTGCGACTAGCTCAAGCTCGGCAACGTTACCAGTGAGCTTACGTTGTGCCGAGCAGCATTTACATGTGAAATCCGATATTGCTGGCTTTGTTATCCCGCTAGGCGCAACGATTAACATGGACGGTACGGCATTATACGAAGCGACCGCCGCGCTATTCGTCGCTAATTTAACCGGCGTCGACTTAGACTTTAGTCAACAACTCATCGTGTTTATTACTGCGATGATTGCAGCTATGGGAGCCCCCGGCATTCCCAGCGCTGGCATGGTTACCATGGTGATGGTGCTGCAATCGGTAGGCTTGCCGGCAGAAGCGATTGCGATTCTATTACCGATTGATCGCTTACTCGATACGGTGAGAACGATGGTTAATGTCGAAGGGGATTTAGTCGGTAGTTTAGTAGTGCAGAAGTTAGTTTACCGCAATGCGTCGAGTCATACTTAAGCTATTGGCTTAAACTAGCCGCTTTTGGGATAATGCCTAAACGAAGTACGTTGTGCGTACCACTAAAAAATCGTAATAAAATCAATAAAAAGGTACGCGTAGCGTACCCTACAGCGAGTTGCAAAAACCGAAAACTTAACCGTTTAAAGTATAGGTAGGGTGCGCTACGCGCACCTTTATTAACATCATAATAATCAATGAAAAAGGTGCGCACAGCGCACTACAGCAACAAAAGATTATATTAAAAATGTGTGCCACCCACCGTTAATGCATCAATTTTTAAGCTAGGTTGACCGACGCCAACCGGCACACTTTGACCGTCTTTACCGCAAGTACCCACACCTGAGTCTAGCTCTAAATCATTACCGACCATAGATACTTTGGTAAGCACATCGGGCCCATTGCCAATAAGCGTTGCGCCTTTGACAGGACGGGTGATTTTGCCATTTTCGATTAAATAGGCTTCGCTGGCCGTAAAGACAAATTTACCGGATGTTATATCGACTTGACCACCGGCAAAATTCTTTGCGTATAAGCCTTTGCTGACTGATTGAATCATTTCGTCCGGGTCATGATGGCCGGGCAGCATATAAGTGTTGGTCATGCGAGGCATCGGTAAGCTTGCATAAGACTCGCGGCGGCCATTTCCTGTGGGTGCAACACCCATTAAACGAGCATTTAATTTGTCTTGCATATACGCTTTTAAAATACCGTTTTCGATAAGCACCGTTTGCTGGGTAGGCGTCCCTTCATCATCTATGCTGAGCGAGCCGCGCCGTCCAGGTAGCGCACCGTCATCGACGATGGTACATAAGCTTGACGCCACACGCTCGCCAATGCGCCCACTAAACGCGGATGTGCCTTTACGATTAAAATCACCTTCTAAGCCGTGGCCTATCGCTTCATGCAATAAAATACCCGGCCAGCCAGGGCCTAATACTACCGGCATCGTCCCGGCTGGGGCCGGGCCTGCTGATAGGTTAACTAAGGCTTGCCGCACCGCTTCTCGACCATAATTTAAGCCACGTTCCTGTTCTAAGAAATAGTTATAATCGGTACGACCACCGCCGCCCATGCTGCCTTGCTCGCGTTTACCATTTTCCGAGACAATAACCGTGACATTCATGCGCACTAAAGGTCTAACATCAGCGACTAAATGACCTGTTTGGTCGGCGACTAAAATATGTTCATGCGAACTCGATAAGCTCACAATCACTTCTTCGATACGTGGGTCGAGTTGACGAGTATGATTTTCTACCTGTTTTAATAAGTCGATTTTGCCAGAGTCGCTTAGCGATTTAATTGGATTGTTGACTGGATAAAAGCAGTTTTTATTGCGTTGCGTAGTTAATTTAACCTGGTTATCTTGACCTTGCCGTAATATCGCTTTGACGTTATGCGCCGCTTCCATTAGTACCGGTAATTCGATACGGTCACTATAGGCAAAGCCGGTTTTTTCCCCTAATACCGCGCGTATTCCGGCGCCTTGCTCGATACTGTGACTGCCTTCTTTGATAATGCCAGATTCCATAACCCAGGACTCTGAATGGGTCGCTTGAAAGTAAATATCTGCGGCATCGACCGGCGCGCTAAGCAAGCTGCTCATGATTGTTTCAACGTCATGATCTAAAAGTCCTACCGGTGCCAAAATGGCTTGCCGTGATAAATCGAGTAATTCCATAAAATTCCTTGTGAGGCGTAGGGGCTAGCATTTGTGACTAGGCAGTATGCGTATGTGTACCAGCCGCTTGTGTTCTGTCAACTACCGGCTTTCATCTGGTTACGGTTCATTGTATCTCACTCATGTTGACTTTAGGAGTTTACCGTAAGAGCCATGTAAACCACTACTTAAATAAAAGCCCGTGATAAAGCGCATATCAGGCATTTTTTTGGCATTAGAGCGCCAGAATGGTTTAGTTTTTATTGACAGCAAAATAGAGCTGTTAATCGATAGGGGGAGTTATTGTCAATCTAGGATTATTGCGGTTTGTGCTTGATGTTTCAATTGCGCTTAGATGGTTGTGGAATCCCTAAGTATTGCTTTTGTTTGCTCAAGCAAGTCAAGTGGACTGAAGGGTTTTACCATGTAACTATCGCATTTTGCTTTAACACCTTCTTCAATGTCGCATTTTTGGCCACGAGCTGTTAATAAAATGATTTTTATCGAATCATACCTTGGAGTGCTCTTCAGATGTTTGCACAAGTCATAACCATTCATTGTGCCAGGCATCATGACATCGAGAAAAATCAGTACGGGCTTAAAATTATCTAATAATTTAATCGCTTCATCAGCACTGCTAGCTTCGGCTAATTCGCAGTCTAAAGATTCCATAGTGATTGCGACCAGTTGGCGAATATTCGGATTATCGTCAACAATTAATATTTTTAGTTTCATCATAGTTTCTATCAGAAAATTTAATTTAGAGAAAATATTTTTATGATATTGCAATCTCTCTAAGTTCTATGTAGGAAAATTCGCTATTTTAGAGTTGAGTACCTAAAAATAACTAGGTTAGTTAATTCGAAAAATATCCTATGACTAAATTAGCAGGCATTAGCCAGTTGGCGATGCCGTTTAATTGGTAACCTATATTAAAACTATTATTATGATGTTCTGCCTTGACAAAAATTAGCTTGCAAGCATTTAGGGCAGATGACTCTGCGTATGCACAAACGCTAAAACCATCAATTTTTCCACATATTCCGATATTAACTAAAATGATTTCTGGTCGTTCTTTAGCGATTATTTTGATAGCATCATCGCCATTATCGGCTTCGAAAATGGTATATGAGGAATCATACGATTGTTTAATGAGATTGCGAATGTTCTGACTATTTTCAATAATCAAAAGCTTAGCGGGAGAAGCTAGATTTTTAGTTTTCATAAGCACTATTTTTTTTAAACCACAAGCTTATTTGTGTTCCAATTTCAACTTGGCTTTCTATTTCTATTGTGCCGTTGAGATATTCCATTATTTCTTTTACTAATGACATGCCTAGCCCGGTGCCGATAACATTATAGGCATTTTCTCCTCGCCAAAACCTGTCAAAAATCTTGGTTAGTTGCTCGTTTGTCATGCCAACGCCATTATCTTTAACGCATATGCCAATCTCTGTTGGTTCGTTCAGATTTTTTCGTAATGTTGTTGAAATGATGATTTTGCTTCCTTTAGGGGAATATTTAACAGCATTGCTTAGTATGTTGTTTAATGCGCGTTTTGCATAATTGATGTCAAGATAAATGAAATCATCCCCATCAATGAAATAGGTACTGATTTGATGCTCATTATCTCGTACCATAAATTCCGTTAAAACTTGTTTAATTACAGTTTTCAATGAATGCTTTTTAAATTCGAGTTGCTTTTCTTTTAGTGCTTCAATTTTTGCCAGGTCTAATAAATCATTCAGCATCTTAATTAGGCTGGCTGATTGCTGATAAATATTTTGTAAAATTTGTCGGCTAGTGGTTTTATCAAAATCTCTTGTTAACAGTAGCTCGGTAAAACCATAAACGCTACTCATCGGTGATCTAAATTCGTGGGCAGCTGTTGATAAAAAATCACTTTTCATACGATTGATTTCATGCTCAATCGTTATATCTTGAAAATAAATAACTTTTGATAACAAATCGTTACGAAGTTTACAGATTGTTAGCTTAAATATCTTGAATTTAGAGCTGCTTGGATTATTTAATGAGTTGTTTTGAGCTTGAATTTTAATCGTCGTTGAGAAATTATCTTGCTCATTCAATGAAATAGTAGAAAATTCCGGACAACTTAGGGCATCGAGCTTTTTATTAAATGCTATCTCAGGAATTGATAACAGTTCTTGGAATGAAAAGCCTGTAATCTCGAGAAATTTCTGATTACAAGCGCTTACTCTTCCAGTGTCAGATATAGTGACAATACCATCAGGACTAATGTTAAAAATTGTATTAAGTTGATGCTCCCGCTCGACGAGTTGTTCTTCAATTTGTTTTAAGCGGGTAATGTCGGTATGAGAACCTGCAATTCTTAGTGGTTTGCCTTGCTCATTCCTAGTAATAATTCCACGAGATAAAATCCAGAGCCAGTTATTCGATTTATTTTTTAATCTATGCACGCTCTCATAGAATTGATTATTGCCCTGAATCGCTTGGTTAAAAATGTCAATGCTTTTGTCAGCATCTTCTGGATGAAGGTGGTCTTGCCATGTCGAAAAAACGTTGTTTAATTCATAATCTTTGTATCCCAGCATTTCTTTCCAGCGCGGCGATAAATAAACTTCGTTGGTTTCGATATTCATATCCCAGATGCCATCATTGCAAGCAGTTGCAGCGAGTTCAAAGCGCTCTTTATTTTCTTTTAACTCGTTTGCGGTTTTTACTCGTTTATTAATATTTACGAATCTTCCAACGATGTATTGAAAGTCTTCTGGAGTAGAGGTGATATGTTGTTTGATGGATGTATCGAACCATAATAGCTCGCCCTGCTGATGTATAAAGCGAATTTCTATAGTGTTGCTTGATTTCTTGTTAAAGGAATCAACGAAATATTCTAAGTCTTCAGAAAATATGTAATTAAATATAGGCTGGCCTAAACTTTCTTGAATAGTAAAACCTGTATGCGTCTCCCATGCTGAATTTAAAAAGGTTAATGTGCCAGACTTATCAGTGGTAAAGACAATTTCATCTAGTTGCTCGATTATATCTTTAAAGCGGGCTTCATATTCTGATAGAGCGTTTACTAGCCGGTAATTAGCTTGTGTATACAACCTATCTTTTGCCGTTTCAATTTCTTCGTTTGTCATTAATACATCCAATTGTAGAGCTTTTGACTTGCTAATAAGCGGCTTGTAATGGTTTTGTAATCAACTACATCAGCGTAGAGTGGAAAAATTTGCTCGCAGTAAAATTTTTTGTTCAAATAAAGTGCGTGCAGATGTGCAGTCGCTAATAATGGTTACTTTAAAACCGATTTCAGTTGCATAGCGTGCCGTAGAGTCTATGCAAATAGAGGTTACTGCCCCAGCTAACAAGATATTTTCGATTTTTTTTGTTCTTAAGTAAGACTCTAGCTTCGTGTCATTAAAAGCATTAAAGCCATGTTTACCACTTAAGTAGTCAATTCTATTACCAAAAGCCAACAGTTCTGGAATGATTTGACTACCAAGCTCACCTTCTTGAAAAGCGCCAAGTTCTTTTATGAGTTTTAAAATTCCTACCGGTTCGTCATCAAGTTCCTGATAATTTTTTGAAAAAGTAATAGGTGTTGATACAACAGATAGTTCTGTTAATTTTAGGGAATTAATCAGAGCCACTGTGTTATTCACTATATTATTTTATTTTACTTTGTTCAATAGCACTGCTGAGGATGCCAGTGCTAGAAAAATAGTCGTGTTGAAAACCTATTAAAATTAAAGCTGTGTCGCAGAGCTTCATTATAGTGTCGCCTTAGAAAATTTAATTATTGGTCATTAAGGATGATGCAGTATTTTCATATTTTGCCAATATGTTGATTATATTTTCTATATAAGCAGATTATCAATAAAATTTTGTGGGAAATATTTATAAAAAGTGAATAAATAGTTAAAATGGCATCTAAGATGTGAGTTTGTTAAAACTAAATTTTAATAACAAAAAACTGGCTATAACCATTTATCTGTTTATTTGCTGACGTTAAGACACTCATAACCAACAGTAGAGCTGTGTTATTCACAAAGTAGGTGTCAAATTTATTAAATGTCTTAAAACAAGTACGAGCTAAATCTGTTTTATGTCGAAAAAATCCACTCATAGAAGTATTGATTTATTTAAGTGGGTATGGAGCGCGTATGTTAAAACCTCGTTAATACCCTTACTGATATTAGAGTTTGGTTTAATAAGTGTTTATTTTTTTAGTAATCACTTCTTTACTAAAGAAAAATATTAAAACTATTCAATCTATAGCAAAGCATCAGCTAAGCCATCTTGCCCTCAGAGAAGCGGATGGCGTTAATCATCAGTTAAGTACTATTAGTTATGCGGCAACTTACTTACAAGCATTTGCTGCTAAAGTGATGTCGAATAGCGGTAATTCGGTAGTTATGGACGAGCCATCCCGCTTTGCGTTCTCTCCTAGTGGGGCTTATTACACTATAAAAGATACCGGCGCGAGTGCTGTGTATTTTAGTGGCGTTTTTTCCCATAGGTAAGGCTGAACAGAACAAAGCCATGCGGAGTGCAGGCCTGGACCCAGCGTTTGATTGGGATAAAAAATGCATTTCCTTTTAGTGCGTCAAACGTATATGAATACTTATGATTCACTAAACCGTATTTATCCTTATTTTGACGTGATTAATCAATATCCGGAAAAAATGGATATACCCAAATATAATTTTTACTATGAAGCCGATGCGCAACACAATCCAAGTCGTGGGCCTGTTTGGACCGATGTTTATTTCGACCCGGCTGGTCAGGGCTGGATGACCTCTTGTATTGCGCCTGTTTACAATCAACTAAATCAGGAATTCTTAGAAGGGGTCGTCGGAATAGATATTACGGTTCAAGACATTATTAATGAAGTGAATCAATTGTCTATACCTTGGGAGGGTTATGCCGTATTAGTTAGTCGTGCCGGAACCATATTAGCCTTACCACAACAAGGTGAAAAAGATTGGCGGGTCCAAGGGTTGACGGAGCGAAGTTATGTGGGTGTTGTTAAGTGGGATACATTTAGAGAAAGGGAGTTTAATATCTATGCGAACCCTTTGATCGAGAATTTGATTAAAGGTGAACCGAATGGAATCAGCCATATTAAGTTAGCTTCAGACAAATTATTATCATGGGCTACTATTCCGATTACTGGTTGGAAAATTATTCTTGTTGCAGAAGAAGCTAGAATTTTTGAACCAGCTAATACGCTCGCTAACCATCTTGAGCAGATTGCGTGGTTAATGATTATAGGCATGTTCTTATTTTACTTGGTCTTTTTTTACATTTTGTATTTACGTGCAAGAAATATGAGTCTTTCTATTTCAGAGCCACTAAAAAAAATAGATATGATGGTGATTGATATTGCTAATGGAAAACCCGTTCAGGTGACAGATGAGTTTGCCGTAACAGAATTAGATTCAACGGTTAACGGTATCGTTGTAATGGGGCAGAAATTAGAATGTGCTAATACTGACTTAAATAATGCACTAAATGAAATTACTAAAAAGTCTGAGCAGTTACAGACAATTTTCGATGTCAGTCCTAGCGGCTATGTATTAATTAATCAGTGTGCTGACGTTGTGTTAGTCAATAGAGCATTTAGTGAATTTACGGGTATCAGTCAATCAGCAGCCCTGAAATTAACAGAATCAGAGTTGATTACTCGTTTAGCGGAATTAACTGAATTGCCTATTGATATTGCAAAGTTTTCTAATGATTTATTTCGTATGAAATTAATATGGCCGCAATTAAAGATTTTGCTATGTGGCGCTAAAGAAATTTTCATAAATAACTCGAGTGAGTTTTTTAGGTAAAGTTTATTATTTTCATGACATTACCAAAAACGAGGAGATAGAGAGAATCAAGAATGATTTTTTAGCTCATGCTACCCATGAGTTGCGTACGCCTTTAACCAGTATATTGGGTTACAGTGAGTTATTGACTATGGAAAAAATTCCAGTCCATCGTCAGGTAAATATATGTTTTACGATTTATGAGCAAGCTAAGCATTTGAATAAATTGGTCAATGAGTTATTCGACTATACAAAAATCATGGAGAGAGGTCGAGGAGATTTAACTATTTTAACGTACTCATTGACGCAAATTATCGAAGAGGCGATTGTCGATACGAGATTTTCTAAAAATAGAGGTGATATTGTATTTCATAAACCTACTCATAATCTCATGGTGCAAATTGATGTTGCCGGATTTAGACAGGTATTGATTCATCTTATTGATAATGCGATTAAATATTCTCCAGAACGTGCTTACATCTTTATTGACACGGTTTATCACGAACTGACACATAAAGTTGAGGTTAATATCGTCGACGAGGGCATAGGAATGACCGATGAGCAAATATCAGCGGCTTTTGAGCAATTTTATAGAGTAGATAAAAGTGGTGCAATCCCTGGAAATGGTCTAGGTCTTTCACTTGCTAAAGAAATAATTACGTTACTAGATGGTGAGATTCAACTATACAGTACGCTCGGTATAGGTACACGTGTGTCAATTACGATGCCGACTGTTTAATTTTTTCAGTTATGGCTCTGTCTTTATGAATGTTTCGAATAATTGTCTTTGTATTACTATCCCTATACTAGTGGTATTAAGTGTACTCAGTTGTACTGGGCAAGCGGCAGAAAATGGTGGTAGTAGCTATTTACCTGGCTTTTATGGTGATTTTGGTATGGCGCTAATGCCGACTTCCGGCAATTACCTGAGTAATTTTGCGGGTTATAATACTGCTGAAAGCTCAAATGCCAGCAATGAACTGATATTTGAGTTGCCTGGAATTCTTCATATCACAGACGTTAAGTTACTAGAAGGAAAGTATTTATTTGGCTTTTTTCCGTATGTGCTTCATACCCAAGCTGAAAGCGTTTCTGGTTCAGATGTAAGTTCTAGCGCTAGAGCCGGTTGGGGGGATATGTATGCCTTGCCTGTAGCGTTTTCTTGGCAGTGGCAACAGTTTTCTTTGTTGCTGTTTGAGGGTGTGGTCTTGCCGACGGGATCGTATGATAAAAATAGTAGTTTAAATCAAGGCAGAAACTATTGGACGTTAGATAGTAACGTAGCTATAACATGGCAGCCTTTAAACACTTCGTATGAGTTATCACTAAATTTAGGTTATATGGTCAATACGACAAATACGGCAACGGACTACCGAACAGGTGATGAACTCCATCTTGATTATTTACTAGGTTATTACATTAATTCAAATTTCGGTCTAGGTTTAGCTGGCTCGTACTATCAACAACTTACTGAAGATCAAGGGCTTAGCGTGCCAAGTAATTTACCATTAGCTGAGTACAGTAGTATTGGACCTGCCATTTTGTATAATTTTAAGCTAGATGCTAGAGACATAAGTCTGTCATTGAAATGGTTGCACGAATACGGGGTTAATAATCATATTTCAGGCGATTACATTATTTTGCGGACGTTTCTAAATTTTTGATAGGCTTATATAAATAAGATAAACCGCGACCAATCAGAAAGCCATAGTTTTACATACCCGTCATTCCGGCATGGATTGCCGGAATCCAGTGCCATGGATGGCGCTCTCCAAATCCCCCTGTGTTCTTGCCGAGATGACGACCCGGAGACGAAATACGGTTCTCAAATTGG
>NZ_LAJX01000187.1 GCF_000963695.1 Methylocucumis oryzae | reverse complement strand
A
Source organism: Methylocucumis oryzae (assembly GCF_000963695.1). GTDB lineage: Bacteria > Pseudomonadota > Gammaproteobacteria > Methylococcales > Methylomonadaceae > Methylovulum > Methylovulum oryzae. The sequence goes on along the minus strand of NZ_LAJX01000187.1, from coordinate 34,809 downwards.
AACTGCTTTTGATGTTCCAGAAGAACTTGAAATTTTTCTAAGCTGCCTGTGCGGCAGTAAACATACGGGCGGCGATACGGGCGGTGATACGGGCTTTCTAAGCTGCCTGTGCGGCAGTAAACATTAGTGTAACAGCGCCGATTGGTAGCCAATCTTTCTAAGCTGCCTGTGCGGCAGTAAACGGAAAGCCAGCATATCAAACTAATGCCGGGCTTTTCTAAGCTGCCTGTGCGGCAGTAAACGAACAAAAAAAAAAGCCGATGTTGCAAGCATCGGTTTCTAAGCTGCCTGTGCGGCAGTAAACTAACTAATTGATTTGTTTGTGTTTTTTTGGCTGTTTCTAAGCTGCCTGTGCGGCAGTAAACCCAGATTATAAAAAGCCTTGAAGCCAATTGCGACAAGGGCTGCAAGTGGATTAGCCTATTTTTTACCATCTGTAAAGCATAATCGTGTAACATTATGAATTTATTTACATTGTTAAAGAGCAGAAAATTTTTTGGTCAAAATAGCATTATGCTGATAACGGTTCAATACAACTACAACAAATCCTTTGCTGCCTCATCAGCGATAATCACTTTCATCTTTTTGCGAAGTTTAACAACTTTCGGGTCGAAATTCGCCATAATGTCTTGGTGACTGTGTTCAAGAAAGCCAATCGCAGCTTGATATTCTCGTTCAAGCAATATCTTTAACTCGGCTGGGTCACCTTGGATGGCGTTGCAGTCTTTCATAAAATGTTTAAATCGCACTGCTTGTAAGGCGCTTATGTCAGTGAAGACAAAATCCTTACTCGGTTCGGATTCTTGGTTGCCATCAAGCTGGTATACTCGCTTGGATGCAGCGGCATGATAGTCATTTAGAAGACTTTCAACGCGCGTGGACAAATAGTTGTAATATCGACTATTCAGTTCATCCAGTTGCGGCTCCAATCCTCCAGCCTCAAGTCGAATATCAAAAATTGTTCCCTGCCCTTCCCGTTTACCGTGGCTTTCACCATCAACATATTCATGTGGAATCATTTGGCTGATTTTATCGAAACCCAGCTCTTCGAGTTTGCTATGCATATAAGCGGCTAATGTGCAGAGATTGGCGTAATGGAACACACCGTTGATTTGCAACCGCGCCCACCGATAATGCAAACTGCCTCGATAAGGTTTTGCGATATGGCTGGGATTATCCTGTTGCCGCATCGATTCTTGAAAAACATAGTCGGCATGGTCGTAATCGTAGACGGTTTCAAAATCAAGTAAGCTGGTGTTTTCTGCCAGGTATTCATTCAAGAAAAATAAATCGTCACCTATCCCTGTTAGTTGTAGCATGGTGCTGTTTAGCAACAGGTAGTGTTCGTCATCAAAGGATTCAAGTGCCGTTTCAGTTTCTTCATGACTCGTGGTTTTGATACCAAATAAGGCTTTGAGCAAGATTTGCAGGATACGGGAACGGTCATCGCTAGGCATATTGGCGCGATAACGTTCTTGCATCTCCTCTGTCCAGGCAAAATAATCCGGCACAACGCTGATAATGGCTCGTCTTATTGCGGCTTCTTGTTTCGAGGATGTCGTTGTAAATAGAGGAACAGTCATGTGTGTGCCTAAAATGTCTATTGCAATATTTGGCTTTTAGATAAATAACGCCCGATCTTTACTTTAATGGCTTAGGCTAGATAACGGGGTTAACACCAATCACGGTAACAGCATCTAGCTCAGCTAATGTTTGCACCGTTGTCATGCCCAGCACAGTTTGTGCGCCGCCCTCCCCTTGCTGGCTGGCATGATTACCATCGCTAAAAAGCCAATCTACGGTTATGGTATCTGGCAGGGACTGAGCTGTGCTACTAAACGCTATCGACGATAACGTCTGATTGATAAGCTTTTGCGTTGCATTTGAGTTGAACACAATAGATAAATAAGTCTGCGTAGAATAAACCGTGCCTATTTCTACGCCATTGACGACGGCTTTACCTTGACTTAAATTCAGTTGACCTAAGCCGGAATATCTATCGTGACTGTCGCCACCGCCATGCCGCTCTATACGCAAACTAGCCCGGCTATAATGACCTTGTGCAGCTAGCTCTAAATCGTAAATCCTCACCTCGCTATCCAATGCAATCGGATTACCTCCCTCGCGGTATTCAGCAATATGGTCTAAGCTCGTTTGGTCATACAAAGAACCAAAGCTGTTATCTAGCGTACCATTAGTGTTATAGCGCAATAGCGCGAAATCGGCGGCATTACCATTGCTCTCAATACTGCCCGTCACCAGAATTTTGCCATCCTGTTGTAACGCTACCGAATACGCCTGTTCCTTAGTCGTGCTTAAGCCTGTAATCACAATGCCATTATTGCCAAACGCATTATCTAGCTGGCCATTAGCTAAATAACGCACGACAGCGAAATCAGTATCATCACCGTTGTAATGCACGCCAGCGACTAAGATTTTGCCATCGGCTTGCACGATAATTGAATTTGCTTCATCGTCATAATCACCTAACTCGGTCATCACGATACCGTCTTTAGAGAAGCTACGATCTAACTCGCCATTACTCAGATAACGTACCAACGCAAAATAAGCAAAACCGTCTTTATAGTTAATACCGCCCACTAATAGCTTGCCATCCGCTTGTAATGCCACCGCTTGCGCACCATCTAAACTGTTATCTAGGTCTAAAGTATAAATGCCATCACCAGTAAAGCTCTTATCCACTAACCCGGCTGTCGTATAGCGAACTAACGCAATATCATAATCGTGACCGTTATAACTCGCGCCGACCACGATAATCTTGCCGTTCGCTTGCAGCACCGCGCCATATGCCTCATCATCGCCATTGCCAATAGCAGTAACGACCGTGCCACGCTCGCCAAAGCTAGTATCAAGCTTGCCATTAGGCAAATAACGTACTAACGCAAATTGGGCATTACGGCCAGAACCACTCGTACCCACTACGACTATTTTGCCGTCATCTTGTAATAACACGGAATAAGCCGCGTCATCAGCGCTACTCAATGAAGTAGTCACCATACCGTTATCGCCAAATTTAGTGTCTAACGCGCCGCTACTTAAATAGCGAACAATCGCCATATCAAACGTTTTGCCGTTAAAGCTATAACCTGCGACCACAATCTTGCCGTCAGCTTGCACTTTAATAACGCGCGCAACATCCTCACCACGATTAAAATCAGTGGTTATTTGGCCACGACCATCAAAAATAAAGCTAGGAGCTGTGTTATCTGTCATAATTACCTACATGAAAATAGAATGAGCTATGCTGAACGCCTGACCAAACAACCTACACAAACTTTTTCAAAACAGTGGTTGCCATAGACTGAATGATATACGGAAAAGAAATTCAAGCAATTCAGAAAATTGTTGTAGTAATATGCTTTTGCTAAATATACAGAAACGTAACTTCTCATTAGTCACAGGTAAGCTTATTTTTCAATGACTTATAATTGTGAAATTTCAAGAAAAATCGTATTTTTAATCTCTCGTGAACAACAAATCAATAACTTACGATGCATTGGTGTTAAAAATAACGTTCATTATCAGTTTTAACAGATTTTTTAGCTATATAACTCTTTGATTTATAATCTACCCGCAACTAATGAGAAGTTACACAGAAACCATTTAATTACTAGTTGGCCATACAAGAACCTACAAGGAGATTCAATGAAAGTATTTCTAAGCTGGTCCGGCACCAAAAGCCATAAAGTTGCCTTGGTGTTTCGAGATTGGCTGCCGTCCGTTATTCAGGAAATTACTCCCTATGTGTCTTCAGAAGACATAGATAAAGGGGCTCGCTGGAGTACAGACATTGCAAAAGAATTAGAAGATTCAACGTTTGGGATCCTCTGCGTAACAAAGGAGAATATCAGCGCCCCGTGGCTGACATTCGAGGCTGGGGCGCTATCAAAGACTATGGACAAATCGTTTGTTAGCCCTTTCTTGTTTGACATTAAACGTTCCGAGGTTGATGGACCAATTCTTCAATTTCAATCGACGATATTTGAGAAAGAAGACATTCAAAAAACTCGTGCGTACTTTAAACAAGGCCTGTGGAGAAAACGGGTTATCTGAAGAGCGACTTGTGAAAGCATTTGGCGTTTGGTATCCGACACTGGAAAATGATCTTAACGCGATAAAAGGCCAAGCTGACGAAGCTGAAGAATCAGAAAATAATAAACAAGATGACGGGCCAGATAATCAAGAGATATTGGAAGAAATTCTTGAGCTATCCAGAAGTAATCAGAAATTAATCAGAAACCCGGATGGCTCATTTGGCTCGCAGCTAGAGGAGACACGCCAAATTGTTAGGGAAATTCTATCCAGACTTGACCGACAAGAGATCGCAGGTATCAAAAAGGGTCGAAGGTATCATCCAATGATACTTGAGGAACTCATGCACTTATCCTCTTTGAGTAGCGACAATTTCATTGGTTTGCAGATGGTATTAGCTATTGTTCGCACAGACTTTCCTTGGATATATGAAGCAGGGATGGAAGTAATAAAAATTTTTTAAATCCAGAGCCTCAAAGGAAGACAAAAACACAGCAATGCGAGAGTTCTCGCGAATACTTGAGTTCTCATTTGATCATCCAATGATGCGTGAGCAGTTTTCAAGCTCAAAAGAACTGCACATGATTTCGAGAGAGTTACCACACATAATTTTGCGCACCTTTGAGAGAGCAGTAGATGGCTAATCAGCGGGTCAACTTGACCGTCAAACGCTACGCATTTACCGGCAAGTTACCTTTATTGTTAGGCTTTTGGAGATTTAGGCAACACAATAAGATGCGCTGATAGGATGCAGCCGATGTTAGGAGATGCATCGCTCGCGAACGTTGCGCCTCACGTTGCTCGACACAACCTATGTAAGGCGCTCATCTTATCAAGTTAACAAGGAGCTTGCTGAATGACTTTATTCCGTGGTGGCTGTTTATGTGGTGCCGTGCGTTATGAAACGACTTCTGATCCTTTGAACCAGAGGGTATGTCACTGTAAGGCTTGTCAAAAAGTTATCGGCGCTGCTTTCAATGCTCGGGTACTCATGCGCATTGAACATGTTGTTATCTCTGGCCCAATCAGCACCTTTAACTCTTCAGAAGCTCTTGAGCGCGGTTTTTGTTCGCATTGTGGTTCCAGCATTTTCTCGCGGCGTGTTTCTGCTGGAGTCATCGGCTTAACAGCAGGCAGCCTAGACGAACCGTCACTGTTCAAGCCTGACATGCACTTTTGGGTATCTTCAAAGCAACCGTGGCTTAAGATTACGGACAGCTTACCACAATATCCAGAAGGCCCACCATCTTTAGGTTATGAGCCATGAACGCTGATAGGATGCTGCCGACGTTAGGAGGCGCATCGCTCGCGAACGTTGCGCCTCACATTGTTCTGCACAACCTATGTGAGGTACGCATCTTACCCCGTTAGGATTGAATTTACCCGCCAGTAAATACCAACAGCACACCTATCTACGCCAACAACGCCGCTATCGCCAACTTCGCATTACTTTGAGCCACTGCTTCGGCTAGTTGAGATTCAGTCAAGGTATGTCTTAACGCTTTGCTACCCATAAAATCAAATTCTTGGTAGCTTTTTTGGGCAAACGTGGCGAGTTGGCATTTTTTGTGGGGTGAGTTGTTAAATGGCAGTTCTTTAGCAGTCGGACTTAAGGGTTCCATGCCTTCTGCGCTAGGTGCATAAATTAAAAACTCACCTTTTATAGCCAATACCGCACGATATTGATTGGCGGTCGTGCAATATAAATCGCCTACCGCAATCGTTTGTTCGTTAAGTCCAGCCGGTTTTGTTTTCTTGTTCTTTTTCATGATGTCATACTGTAGTTTTGTTCAGGGTACGGCTTTTCAATGATGAGTATTCCACTTTTTCGAAAAAACTCTAATGACGAATCCACCCGCTACGCTGTTTTAGCTTGCGCATTCGGGGTGGTTCTTGCTGCTACGTCTGTTAGTTCAGACGGTACTGAGCCAGATTTTAGCGTGTTTCGTGCCTTGATATTGTCGACTAACGCCTTCGTGATTCTGCTACTGCTAGCTGCAACCGTTTGGCACAAATACAGTGACACCGAACTTATAGCTTTGAGCCATCTGGCTAATGCCCACGTCCATCTTCACCGTCTTCTTTTTGAATAGCTTGTAACGATAATTGCGCCGATTTAGGTTTGGCAGCACCTTCACCGCCGGAAAAGCCTTCACTTAAGTTAATTTTTAGCTTTAAGTTGTTTGGTGAGTCAGAATTCATTAATGCGTCATCTAGGCTGATAACTCCGTCTTGATAAAGCCGCATTAAATGGCTATCGAAGGTTTGCATACCTATATTTTCTGATTTTTCCATAGCTTCTTTAATGCCATGAATTTCGCCTTTTAAAATCAAGTCACGCACTAATTGCGAGGTTAATAAGATTTCTATCGCTGCAACGCGTTTGCCCTCTTTAGTCGGCACTAAGCGCTGGGAAATAAAGGCTTTCATGTTAAGCGATAAATCTAGCAGTAGCTGATTCCGCCGCTCTTCTGGGAAAAAGTTGATAATACGATCTAAGGCTTGGTTAGAATTATTGGCGTGTAAGGTCGATAAGCACAAATGCCCAGTTTCGGCAAAAGCTAACGCATGTTCCATGGTTTCACGCGAGCGAATTTCACCAATGAGGATGACATCAGGTGCTTGGCGTAAGGTATTTTTTAATGCTTCTTCGTAGCTAGCCGTGTCAACGCCTACTTCGCGCTGATTCACCAGAGATTTTTTATGCGGATGAATGAATTCGATAGGGTCTTCTATCGTGATGATATGACCGGAGGCGTTGGAGTTGCGGTAGTCGATTAGCGCTGCCAGCGATGTGGATTTGCCCGAACCGGTACCGCCGACGAATAAAATCAATCCTCGCTTTTCCATGATGGTTTTTTTTAAGATAGGCGGTAAACCCAGCGCATCGGCATTCGGTATATCGACTTTGATATTACGAATCACCATAGCGAAGTTGTTACGCTGCTTAAAAAATGTTTACCCGAAAGCGTCCTACGCCGGGTTCAGAGATAGCAAGATTTAATTCGGGATTATGCTCAAAATCTTTTTGTTGCTGCGCATCCATTAAACTATACGCGATTTCTTTAAGTCGCTGATTCGTTAATTTAACGTTTTCTATCGGTTTTAACGTGCCTTGAAATTTAGCGGCCGGCGGTGCATCGACGGTTAAATATAAGTCTGAGCCATCGTGATTGACTAATATTGTTAGATATTCTTTGAATTCCATAAGCACCTACCGGTTAATTATTTTGGCTACCAACCTAAGTAGGGACAGGACATTCAGTGCGCAAGACGCCGTAAATACATCCCTGTAGGCTTGATGGCAGCATCCCTGCTGCCAACACCTGCGCTCTAAAACGCCCTATCCCTACTTAGCATTATCGAATAAAGTACATAGCCATTATTTTAGCGTCATCCACTGATAGCACATAAACTATCTTCGGTTGCAACCTCTTTGTTAGCCGCTTGTTCGCGTTCTAATTTTAAACCGTAGAAATCAAATAACTGCGTGTCCGCTAGTTGTGAGGGTGCTACATTTTGCAAGCTAGCAAAAATAGTTTCTAAGCGACCTGGAAAGTGTTTATCCCAATCTCTTAACATCGCTTTCATCGCAGTGCGTTGCAAGTTCTCTTGCGAGCCACATAAGTTACACGGAATGATAGGAAAGTGTTTAAATGCACTAAAGCGTTCTATATCTTTTTCTCGGCAATAGGCTAACGGTCTGATAATAATGTTTTTCTTATCATCACTGAGTAGCTTAGGCGGCATGGCTTTTAGTTTGCCGCCATAAAAAATATTCAGAAAAAAATGTTTCTATAATATCGTCACGATGGTGACCTAAGGCTATTTTATTGGCGCCAATTTCTTCGGCAAAACCGTATAACGTGCCACGTCTTAAGCGTGAGCATAAACTACACGTGGTTTGCCCTTCAGGAATAACACGCTTAACCACACTGTATGTGTCTTTTTCCAAAATATAATGCGCTACGCCTAGCTTAGTTAAATACTCAGGCAAAACATGTTCTGGAAAACCGGGTTGTTTTTGGTCTAAATTAACCGCAATAATGTCAAAATGTATCGGCGCGGTTTTTTGTAAACTCAATAAAATATCTAACATCGTATACGAATCCTTACCACCGGATAAGCACACCATGATTTTGTCGCCGTCTTCAATCATGTTGTAGTCGGCAATCGCGTCGCCGACTAAATGACGTAAGCGCTTTTGTAGTTTATTAAATTGAGTGCGTGATTTTTGTGTGTTGTCGTTCATAGCCGGTCAACAATCAACCGTTATAGCGCTGGAAAATTAATGTAGCATTCGTGCCACCAAAACCGAAACTATTAGACATCATAGTATTTACATTAACGTTATCGCGAAGTTCGCGCACAATCGGAATACCTTCTGCACACGGGTCTAGGTTATCGATATTAGCCGATGCGCTAAGGAAGTTTTCCGTCATCATTAATAACCCATAAATGGCTTCATTCACACCCGCCGCACCTAAAGCATGACCAGTTAATGATTTGGTTGAGCTGACAATTGGCATAGCTTGCTCTTTAAATACTTCGCGTAACGCGGCTGTTTCGCGTGTGTCACCTACCGGCGTACCCGTACCATGGGCATTAATGTAATCAATTTTGCTATCCACTGTTGCCATCGCTTGTTGCATACAACGCACCGCGCCTTCGCCGGAAGGCTGTACCATGTCATAACCATCAGACGTTGCGCCATACCCGACTAACTCAGCGTATATTTTCGCGCCGCGTGCTTTTGCATGTTCTAATTCTTCAACGACTAACACGCCACCGCCACCTGAAATAACAAAACCATCGCGATCCCTATCGAAAGGTCTGGAAGCCGCCGCAGGTCTGTCATTGAATTTAGACGACATGGCACCCATTGCGTCGAATAATACCGACATCGTCCAATGGACTTCTTCTCCACCACCGGCAAAAACAACGTCTTGTTTACCCATTTGTATCAGTTCCATCGCATGGCCGATACAGTGCGCACTGGTTGCACACGCAGAGGTGATGGAATAATTTACGCCTTTAATTTTAAACGGCGTCGCTAAACAAGCGGTATTGGTGCTAGACATTGCGCGCGGTACGCGATAAGGCCCGACTTGTTTAACACCGCGTTGACGTAAAATATCGGCCGCTTCGACTAAGTTTGACGTAGACGGACCACCTGAACCCATTACCAAACCAGTACGTACATGCGACACTTCGTTGTCAACTAAACCAGCATCGGCTATCGCTTGTTGCATAGCGATATAATTGAACGCGGCACCGTCACCCATAAAGCGTTTTATTTTGCGGTCAATAAATGCGTCGGTATCGATATTAACAGCACCATGAATTTGGCTGCGAAAACCCAGCTCCTGGTAAAACGTCTGAGAACACAATACCCGAACGCCCGGTTCTTAAGGATTGTACGACCTCAGATGCGTTATTTCCTATGCTGGAAACAATCCCTAATCCCGTTACTACCACTCTTTTCATAATCCTAAACCTCTAAAAATCTTCCGTGGACGTAAATAAACCAACCCGTAAGTCGGTTGCTTCGTAAATTGCTTTACCGTCAACTTCCATTGTTGCGTCTGCAATTCCCATGACGAGTTTACGCATAATGACCCGCTTTAAATGAATGTGATAAGTGACTTTTTTTAGCTGTGGGTAAGACTTGTCCGGTAAATTTTACCTCCCCTACTCCTAACGCACGCCCTTTACCCGGCCCGCCTAACCAACATAAATAAAAGCCAACTAGCTGCCACATAGCGTCTAACCCTAAACAGCCTGGCATTACCGGGTCGCCTTGAAAATGGCAAGCAAAAAACCATAAATCGGGATGAATATCTAATTCTGCAATGATTTCGCCTTTGCCATATAAGCCGCCTTCATCAGTGATTCTAGTAATTCGATCCATCATAAGCATGTTTGGTAGCGGCAATTGCGCATTTTTCGGGCCGTACAATTCGCCTCGACCGGACATTAATAATTCCTCGCGCGTAAAACTATGCTGTTTCTCCATACTCGATTTCTACCCAAGATTAATTTTTATTATTGAACCCTATATTATCTAACAGAGCTTAAGAAAAATCAGCTCAATTTTTAGCTGCTTGCGCATCTAGTAACAACTGGCTTAGCTTTATAGTACCGTTTGACAGCTCGGCAGCCTGTAACAGATACTGATAAATCAGCGCATAAGCCAAGACTGATGTCACATATTTTCTAGTTTCCTTAAAAGGAATAGTCTCTATCCAAATATCGGCAGGTACGTTTTTTTTCTTCAGCCAACCAGCGCTTAACTCGCTCAGGACCCGCATTATATGCCGCTATGGCCGGGGCAATTTGACCGGAAAAACGTTTAATTAATTTATTGACATAATAACTACCTAATTGAATATTACGTTCAGCCAAATATAAATCAGCTACTCGTAAATTTTGCCCTAACTCGCGCGCAATTTGCTGCCCTGTTGTCGGCATCACTTGCATTAAACCTATTGCACCCGCCGAAGATAAGGCTTGGCTATCCAGCATACTTTCTTGCCGCATAACCCCATATATTAGCGCAGGCTCTAAACCGTGCTGCTTGGCATGAGTTAACACGTCAGCTTGATATTTAAATGGGAATCGTAGGTTTAAATCATCCCAATAATCGGCTTTTACCAACGTCATAATCGCAATCTGTGGCCATTGCCAAGACTGCGCCAGCTTAGCAGCAATTTGAAGCTGGGCGGGCGACAACTTGGTTAAAGCAAACCACCATTGCCGCCTCGCCTCAACTTCTCGGTTTAATGCGGAAAACTCACGTACAACTTTAAAATCGGTGGTGTTAGCTAATTGCTCTAACTCACTAAAACTAGCCGATACGGGTTTATCCGCCATTTGGTAAGGCTTACCGACTTTATCTGCCGCTAGAAAACCATAAAAACTTCTGTCTTCGGCTAATTGACGATAAAGTTCTTGGGCAGAAAGAAAATTTCCTAATGCCTCAGTCGCTCTAGCTCGCCAATAACGCCAGACGGGTTGTTGCTGCTCAACGCTAGGCAATTGCGCAATCGCTTGCTGTACCATTGACCAATTTTGTAGCGCTAACGCGAGTCTAATTTTCCATTCAGCCGTTTTTACATCAGGATGGGTTAATTGCTGCATACGCCATAACGCTCTTGGGTCTTGTTTTACTGCAAGCGCTAAGGCCACTTGATTATCGAGTTCGTTTTTAAGCGTATCGGTTAACGCTAACGCGGTCTTATGCGTTTCCCAATACAACAACGCGGCGTCTAAATCCGTTTTCAACCATCGTTTCACAGCATTAGCAGCCATGCGTGCCGTTAATGGATTGGATAATAGCCATTCTTGTTGTGTTAATAAGGCGGGTTTGTGATGTACTTTTAGCCAATCAGCCGCTACAAGCTTGTCCATAGGCTGAAAATAGCGTTGCAAGAACACCGCTAACGTCACATTATTATTAGCCAATGCTGCCTCAAACCGCTGCCAAAGCCAGTCAGGCGTCAGCTCCGGTGATGATGCAAACGCCAGCCATAACGGTTCACACGCCTTTGGCTGGCTTAACCCTTTTAACCATAACGGCTTAGCATTATTAAACGCTTGTTGTACTTGACCTGTTTGATATAAAGCCCAGTCATAATAACAAGCGAGCTCTTCATTATCGCTCGCTTGGTAATGTCGGATAACATCAAGCCATTGCTGATGTTCAGCCAAATAGCTGAGCCATTTTTCTCTTAATAACATGGCATAACGGGTATCACCGTACTGCAATAAAAAAAAGTTTGCACTTTATCAGTAAGCGGTAAATTATTTTGCAGCCATTGGTATTCTAAATAAGGGTACAGAGGATAAGTCGTCAAACGACTGGCAACTTGCCAAAATGCGGCATCGTCATGTTGCTTTAATAATTTTTCGGCCAATAAAAAATCTTGCCGCTGTTGTGTCAATAGGTCATCAGCTAACACGGGTATCGACACTGCGCTTAATGCACATAAAGCGATAACCCGACTTATACGAGTTAACAATAGCAACATAACCAACTCCGCATAGGATAAAGACTGGCAAGTATAACAGCGTTAAAGCAGTTAGAACTTGATTTAGATACAATAAGCCTTTTAATAACTGACACCCACGCTATCATCGCTAATATTCTCACACTCATATCATGGAAATATATTTAGTCGGCGGCGCTGTGCGCGATAAATTACTAAACCTTAACGTAACCGAGCAAGACTGGGTTGTGGTTGGCGCAACGCCCGAACAAATGCTCGCACTAGGTTATAAACCGGTTGGCAAAGATTTTCCTGTCTTTTTACACCCAGACAATAACGAAGAATACGCATTAGCCAGAACCGAGCGCAAAACCAGCCACGGTTATAAAGGCTTTAGTGTAGAAGCCTCCGCCGATGTCAGTTTAGAAGAAGATTTAATCCGCCGCGATTTAACGATAAATGCAATGGCGCTCAGCGCCGATGGCAAGTTGTGCGACCCTTACGGTGGACAACGTGATTTAGCATTAAAAATTTTTCGCCATGTATCGCCAGCGTTTGCCGAAGACCCGGTGCGGATTTTGCGCGTTGCCCGATTTGCTGCACGCTATGAGCACATGGGCTTTACACTCGCACCTGAAACGTTAGTGCTGATGCAAAACATGGTAAACAATGGCGAAGTCGATTTTTTAGTCGCTGAGCGTGTATGGGCGGAGCTATATAAGGCCTTGACGGAAAGAACACCAGCGGCATTTTTTACCACGTTAAGAAGCTGTGGCGCGCTCGCGAAAATCATCCCCGAATTAGATAAGCTGTTTGGCGTACCACAACCGGCGCAATACCATCCTGAAATTGATACTGGAATACACAGCTTAATGAGTCTACAACAAGCCGCTGCGTTATCTAATCAAGCTGAAGTCCGCTTCGCCGCATTAGTACACGACTTAGGTAAAGCGGTTACACCGGCTGATAACTGGCCACACCACCATGCTCATGAACAATTAGGCTTGCCGATACTTGAAGCTATGTGTAGACGTATGCGTATCCCTAATTCCTTTAAAGCGTTAGCTAGCCACGTCATGCAATACCACACCCATTGCCATAAAGCATTGGATTTACGTCCAGGTACGTTAACAGATTTACTCAGCTCGTTAGGTGCGTTTAAACCTGTGAATACCTTAGCCGAATTTTTGCTTGCCTGCGAAGCCGATGCGCGTGGTCGTACGGGCTTTGAACAACGGCCTTACCCTCAAGCGGGTTTACTTGCAAAAGCCGCACAAGCCGCTTACCTCGTGGATACTAAAGCGATAGTCAACAGCGAGTTAACCGGCCCAGCGATAGGCGAAGCGATACGGCAGTTAAGGATAAAAGCCGTCGCCGACATTATCAACGCTAATAAAGCATTGTAAAATGACTGTCATCTGTCGCATTAAGACAGAAATACTTGCCATAACGTTACCCGATTGGACTGAACCCATGCCCTCTTTCGACATCATTTCTGAATTCGATAAACACGAAGTTAAAAAACGCCATAGAGCAAACCACAAAAGAAATCACCGGACGCTTTGATTTTAAAGGCACTGAATCATCAGTAGAACTTGATGACAACAAAATCACCATGATTTCAGAATCAACGTTTCAGTTGCAACAAATCTTTAGCATTGTGTGCAACAAGCTAAGTAAACGCGGTATCGATATTGCCTGCATGGAGGTTGGCGACGCTAAGCCTAGCGGCAAACTCATGCGGCAAGAGATTACGTTAAAACAAGGACTTGACTCGGCACTACAGAAAAAAATCGTTAAATTAATTAAAGACAAAAAACTCAAAGTACAAGCGGCGATACAAGGCGACCAAATCCGAGTTACCGGTAAAAAACGCGATGATTTACAAGAAGTGATACAAATGCTAAGAGCAGAAAAAATTGAAATGCCTTTGCAATTTGAGAATTTTAGAGATTAGCCTTAGGCATGCTGGCTTACCGTAAACAACCGGTAAGCCAGTGTGTTAAGACGGGACAAATACAACGAGGAGAATGCATGCGCTAGGGTGGCTCATTCCCTGAAGCGCTCGCAGGCGTGAGGAACAAACTATAGAATTTCGCGAAATCTAACCATTTTGCTCACGCTTAGTTTATCCAAACCAAGCGTTAAGTGCGGTTAGTCAATGTAAATTTTTGTAAAGCTAATCGATAATAAACGAAGCATTAACGCTGTGCGCATCATTATCTACCCATCCTAGCCGCTTGCTATACTCTGAGCGGTCAAGCATTACAAGGACTTTTATAAAAGGTACGCACAGCATACCTTAAAACCAAACACTTAGCCGTTCGTGGTATACATTGTCAACAACTTACAGAGCCGACATAACCAGTTATCCATTATCTTATTTTAATCTGCGTTTTGAATACGCATTCGGTATTAGCTCTTAGTGCCACTCACATAATTCAAGCCCCAACCATACGCTTTATCCATAGCTTGATGACCAGAAAAATAATCAACTAATTTAGTGATACGCAGTTGCTGATTAATATTCTCCAACATTGCAATCGCGCACATAAACTGATCATTACGATGACTATCTAATCGCACTTCGATGTCAGGTTGCATTTTTGCCTTAATGGTAATAACCGCATCTACGTGTGACCAATTAGGCACGCCGTCATAAATAAACGTAAAAATCAACACCCGCTTCAGCATCGGCCAATGCTGACCATTGATGCGCAACGTTTCACCCATTAGGGATTGCCCACTTCTGTCGTCTTGGTCTAGCTCAATAAATGGAAAATGATGTAGCGCGCCAAAATGACCACCTAAAGCTTGCACTGCACCGATACTGCCATCATTAAATTCCCATAAGCAGGCCAAATCTAAATCAATACTTGCCCCCGTCTTAGTATTGCCTAAAACTTTTATCGGTGTTGAATTCCAATTTAAATTGACTATCACCTCGCCTAAGCCATCGCCTTGTTTTTCCAGTGAAATAGACTGGCCTTTCTTCTCTAACGTGATTTTGCTTAAGTTAACCGGTGTAATCTTAGCCGCCTCATCTGTTGCCGCTTCGCCTTCACCTACGTCAACACCGTAATATTCTGCCAATGGCTGTAATCCGCCAATAAATCCCTGACCTAATGCGCGAAACTTCCATTGCTGCTGATGTCGATAAATCTCTGCCATGATTAAGGCTGCTTCGTTAAACCCATGCGTATTTAATGAAAAACAAGCAAGCTCTAAACCTGTTAAAAAATCTTTCACCAACACGGTAATTGAACCTAATAAGCCAAAATGCTGGTTTTTCTTAGCTACTTGGCTGATGGTTAATACCAAGGCGATTTTTTGTAATTTTTGGGTGGTTTTGTCTAGTTGTAAGGTAAAGCGAGATTTTTGTAAATCCAGCTCAACACCTTGATCATGCCGCGTTAACTGATTGAAAAAGATAAAATCCTGATCCGAAGCAACCTTGCCGTGTTCATTTAACAAAAAGGCACTGACATCGACGGTTACACCTGGTGGACACCCGGCATAACTTACATCAACATGCAAAGCGGCTACCGGTAACACGCAATTTTTGCCCTGCAACCAAGTCAATTCGATTTATCATGATCTGTCCTCTTAGAGAGTTAAATTCCACCATCCTGTCACGAATACTCGACGAGTACGAAGCATAGCTCATCCGAAAATAGCAGCGCTCATCTTAATTTTCTTGCAACAGCGCTATTACTCTTTAGGTCTTGTAGCTCACCATGGCGCATGGCAAGTTTGGTTAATGTTAAACAGGTTTGACTGGCGCAAGGCATAGCCTAAGGGGGTTTTTGAGCCGCGCACTAAGGTATTTGAAAAAAACGTCTTAGCATCCAAAAAAACCAACCCTGCTTGCTGAAGCCTAGTAATCCATTTCTGTATACCTTCGGCTAGCCATGAGCGATCATAGCTAGGGCAACATGATAGATGTTTACCCAAAAGCTCTGCCCCATAAATCGCTTCATGAAAGACAACGCTACCGCCGCGTTCTTGCATGAGTCGCTCGTAGCACCTGTCGAATACAATTTGAGCCTGCTCAGGCCCATACCGGTGATCCATGGGAAAATAAGTGATAGGTGCTATTTGCATCGCGGGAACCTTAATTAACGCATTCACATGTGGCAGTAACCAGCCGCCGGGTGGTCGATAAACAAGGCTTCTATAATCTGGTTGATTCAGCACCTTCGCAAGTATGGCGTCGCATTCATCAATATCCCGACTCAGCGTTTGACTACCATGAAACAGCGCCAATCGATGACAATAGCCGTGATTCGCTATTACATGGCCTTCCGCAACTATTTGCCGAGTAATATCAGGTAGCGCTTGCACATGAGTCCCCACCACGCAAAAGCAAGCGCTAATATTCGCATCACTTAGCACTCGCAATAAACGTGGTGTAACATGCGCTGATGGCCCATCATCAAACGTCAGTAATATCGCGTTATCGGGTAAGGCTAGCTGTGTACGTGGCACAAGAATGGTTAGCCCTTTAGCGCAAGTTGGCAGTACCGATGCGTAAATATAGTCAACAAACCGAGAGCGCTTATTTTCTGAAATCACTGTCATAGCAACGCGATTTTTTCAATCGTTTGAATATCATCCTCAGTTAATTGCAACTCAAAACACGCTAAATCTGCCAGCATGTGCTGCTCATTGCTTGTCCCTGTGAGCGGCATCATATTCACATCTAATGCAAATTTAAAAATCAACTGCGTTAAATGACAACCTAAACGCTTAGCAATCGCTACGATAGCAGGCTGTTGCATTTCAATAGAATTAGCCGTCAATAACGAAAAACCTTGATACATAATTTGATGCTCCGCGCATATAGCACGAATATCAGCATCCCATTGTCTGCGCGCATAGCAACGATTTTGCACAAATGCAGGCTTTACTTCAGCGCGTTCTAACAACAGTTGTAATTGTTCGATACTGATATTGGACACACCCAATAGTTTGACCCGCTGCTCTCGCCACAACGCTTCCATCGCTCGCCAAACTTGCCAATCAATAGTGCTTAAACCCACACGACTATAAGGTCCATGTAACACATACGAATCAATATAGTCTGTTTGTAAGTGCTGTAACGAACTCTCAAACGATTGCTGCACTTGCGTAGCATAATCAGCAGTAACGTCGTAAGGCAAACGATGGTCTTGGCTAGATGCAAACGTAAACTTGGTTTGTAAGAATAGCTCAGAGCGTGTTAGCCAACCTTGTTGTAGCGCCGTATTAAGCGCATGACCCACACCGGCTTCGTAATAATGCTTACGTTGGTTAGCGGTATCGATGCTGCGAAAACCGGCTTTTAACGCCTTATACGTTAGCTCCTCGGTTTGCTGCTCTTTCCACGCTGTGCCATACATAAAACGTGGCATTGTGATGCCATGATGAATAAGTGTCGTGTCTTGCATCATAAACGACTCCGTTATAGGTTATAGATTACTTGCTAAGTCGCAATTCCGTGAGCTTCATTAGCGCATAAAGCGTCGCTAAATAAGGCGTTTCTATATTAGCGGCTTGTCCGGCTCTGACCGCATTACCCAAAATAGCCTCGGTTTCCATAGGCTGGCCGCGCTCATAATCCAATAACATACTGGTTTTATAGGCGGGCATCGCATGGGTATTGGCAATATTGGTTTCGATTAACTCAAGACCTAACCTATAGCCACAAGCATTCGCAACCTTAAGCACATCGAGCATAATATGCCTAACTAACTGTTCTTGTGTTTGAATAATCGCTAACGTAGATAAACCACCTGATAACACCGATAAAGGGTTAAATGCAGCATTCCATAAGCATTTTACCCAACGTTCGGCAATAATATTTGCGCTTGCAACACAGGTTGCGCCTGCTTGTTGAAATAAACCCACTAACTGTTCAGTAGCAGGGCTTACTGCATTTTTGACACTGCCTAACGTTAAACGACCATAAGCTAAATGCTCTATCTTGCCTGGTTCAATACGATTACAGCAAATAAACGCCAGACCGCTGATAATCTCATGCTCAGGAAACGCGTGGCTTAGCTCAGCTTCAATCGCCACACCATTTTGGATAAAGACAATCGTGCTCGTTTCAGCGACAACAGGCCGTAATAACTCGACACGATTTAACTCAGGCAATACTTTTGTGCATAACACGACATAATCGGCAGTATCTTGATAGTCCTGCACAGTACGCAATACCTGATGCGGCTTAAAAACGTATTGTCCCCATTGATAACTATTAATGACAAAACCCGTATTAAGCACATGTGCGTAATCGCTACGACACACCATAGCCACCTCCGCACCGGCTTTCGCCAACAAACTACCATAAAAAGCGCCTAACGCCCCTGCACCTATGATTAAAACTTTATTCGCTGGCATCGATTAAGGCTTTTTTAACAAAACTCAAGGTTAGCTTACGTTGTTTAGCCAATGAAGCATGAGCCAATTTTTCGAGCAAATCCGATAACACTACCCAATCTTTTTGGTAATGGGTTAGTAAAAACTTTGCTGCGGCTTCTGACAAATCAAACCCCATGTGCGTCGCCTTAAAACGCAACGCGGCTAAAATTTGTTCGTCGTTAAAGCTTTGTAATTTAAGCGTCAAGCCCCAATTTAAAACGTGTCGTTAAATCGTTTAAATTAAGCTTTAACTGCGAAGGGTGACAATCCGCCGCAACGATTAAAACGTTGCTTATCATGTCTAGGTAAATTAAAAAAATGAAATAACTCATGCTCCCAATTCAACATCCCTGCAATCGCATGTATGTTATCTAAACACACTAAATCATAAGTATCTAAGCCTATTAATAAACCGGCGTTATCGGCTTTTGCCTGCATTAAGTCTAAATAAAACACACTACGTTTAAGCCCATGTGCGTGTTTACAACTGGCACTTAGCAAATGGGTTTTGCCCAGACCTTCAGCACCCCATAGATAAATCAAAAAAGAGTCTAAGCCTTCAGCACTCGCGCGTAAATGATTAACGATTTCTTCATTATTTCCGGCAAAGAAACTGGCAAACGATTGATGGGCAAGAAATTCAAAGTTAACGATGAGTTGTTCGGCCATAAGAGGGTTTGCTGAAACGGACAAAAAGTGCGGCACCTATAAACAACATCAGGCTTAAAACAATTTCTAAAGCTAGATAACCGCGTTCGTTGGGATTGTAATAAAAGCTCGCGCTGCCGTGAGCAAAGTAAAGCAAGCTTATATAAGCCGCGACTGCACAGCTCTTTAACTGTTGGTTTAACAGCCCACGCATAGGTAGTAATAATGGCGTTACGCTGACTAATAAAATTAACGCAACAGGTAATGATTTAGGTGGTTGTAAAACCGTAGGCCATAACATCAGCAATAGGAATAAACCAAAAAAGCCGGTTAGCATAACGGCATAACACATTCGCGCAGGCGTCATGGTATTAACCTGTAATGGTTTGTAAACGTAACGCCATCGTCGCTAAACGCGCACCTAACGCTAGACAAAGACTTTTTTCGTGCTCACTAATGATTTCGTTATCATCGGCTAAATGACTCGCCCCATAAGGCGTACCGCCGGTGCGTGTTAAACGCAGACCTGCTTCTGAATAAGGCAAACCTAATAACACCATACCATGATGCAATAATGGCAGCATCATAGACAGTAAAGTGCTTTCATGTCCGCCGTGCATACTGCTGGTTGACGTAAATACGGCGGCCGGTTTACCGGCTAGTGCGCCACTAAACCATAACTCAGTCGTAGAATCGAGAAAATATTTAAGTGGTGCGGCCATGTTGCCAAAATGCGTGGGACTGCCAAGAGCTAAACCTGAACACGCAGTTAAATCGTCTAAGCTTACATAAACGGCACCGGCTTCTGGAATAGTCGGCGCCGTTTTTTCACAAACCGTAGAAACGTCAGGCACTGTTCTTAACACAGCTTCAACACCCGAAATCGATTCAACACCTCTGGCAATCAGTTTAGCCATATCAGCAGTTGCGCCGTGGCGGGAATAGTAAAGAATTAAAATTTTAGTCATGAGTGGCTATAGAACTCGGCGATATGTTGGCGAACGTTTAAGAGGCTATTATAGAAAAAGCCTACGCGAGTACCAACAAAACCCTCTCTGTGCTATGCCAATGCTCGGTATAAAGCGTATTTATACCGGAAATTTTAATAAATTGGTCGGTTTATTTTCTCGTTGCATTTGTTTTTGCCAATGAATTAACTGTAACGCTCCGTTATTCAGTTCAACAATCGCCGTACAACTTTCAACAAAGTCCCCGGTATTAACATATAAAAAATCATCGATTTGCTTAATCTCGGCATGATGAATATGGCCGCAGATAACACCGTCTAATCCCTCATTTTTTAAGGTATTAACAATGCTTTGTTCATAATCAGAAATAAATTGTACGGCATTTTTTGACTTTAAATTTCACATAAGCCGCTAACGAAAAATTAGATTGCAAGCCAAACAAAACGTCTAAAAAAACGCAGTACGCGGTTAACATCAATTAAAAAATCATAACCGGTAGACCCTAACTTTGCGACCCACGCATGGTATTTAGCAATCGTATCGTATTCATCACCGTGTACGATTAAAAATTTTTTACCCTCTGCCGTCTCATGCACATCAGAATTTTTGACCACAATATCGCCAAAAATATGATTATCATAGTCTCGGACATTTTCATCATGATTACCCGGTACATAGATAATCTGCGTACCGTGTCGAGCTTTTGCGCAATAATTTTTGAATTACGGTATTATGAGACGTTGGCCAATACATTTTTTTTTGATAACGACCAAAAATCGATAATATCACCTACTAAATATAATTTATCGCTATCGTTATACTTAAGAAAATCCAGTAATACGTCGGCTTGGCATTGTGTAGAGCCGATATGAAGATCAGAAATCCAAATAGTTCTATAGTGCTGAATGCTCATACTCACAGATTTTATCAAGTCAGTAATAAAAAATGCCCATTCTTAACTGGTTTTGTGACAATACGATTAAGACGCAGCCATTTATTCAATACCACTGCCCCTCACCTCAAACCTAGAATAACTCGTGGATATTACCCCTATTATCAACCCGTTAAACGACGCGCAACGTGAAGCCGTCACTGCACCTAGCCATTCTATGCTTATCTTAGCTGGCGCAGGCAGCGGCAAAACTCGCGTACTCGTCCATAGAATTGCCTGGCAAATTCAAGTCAATGGCGTATCACCGCATAATATCTTAGCCGTCACCTTTACCAACAAGGCAGCAAAAGAAATGCAGCAGCGCATACATGCCTTGCTACAGTTACCCACTCAAGCGATGTGGGTTGGTACTTTTCATGGTATTGCACACCGTATTTTAAGACGTCATTATGAATTAGCGGGCTTACCGGCGACGTTTCAAGTTATGGATACTAGCGACCAATTGCGGCTCATTAAGCGTATTCTCAATGATATGAAGATTGACGAGAGCTTATATCCTGCTAAACAAGTGCTATGGCATATTAACGGACAAAAAGAAGAAGGTATTAGAGCCAAACACACGGTTGCCCATAGCGAGGCGCAACAACAAATGTTGTTGATTTATCAAGCTTACGAAAACACCTGCAACCAATCTGGCCTGGTTGATTTTGCTGAATTGTTATTACGAATGCATGAGCTTATGCGTGATAATGCAGAATTATTAAGGCATTACCAACACCGTTTTGAACACGTCCACGTTGATGAATTCCAAGACACTAATAGCTTGCAATATGCCTGGTTACGACTGTTAACCCAAGAGCTAGACAATTTATTCGTCGTTGGTGATGACGACCAATCGATATACGGCTGGCGCGGCGCAAAAATTGAAAATATTTATGGTTTTCAACGCCATTACCCTAACCATCGCCTAGTTAAACTCGAACAAAATTATCGCTCTACCGGCCATATTCTTAATGCTGCCAATGCCATTATTCGCACTAACAGCAACCGTATAGGCAAAGAATTATGGACTGCTGGCCAGTTAGGTGAGCCATTACGGATTTATGCCGCGTTTAATGAACAAGACGAAGCTAATTTTGTATTAGACCGTATTAAAACCTGGCAACGGCAAGGCGAGCAATTAAGCGACACAGCCATTTTATACCGCTCGAATGCACAATCCCGCTTATTTGAAGAAAAACTCATGAATAGCGGCATTCCGTATCGTGTCTACGGCGGCTTACGCTTTTTTGATAGAGCAGAAATTAAAAATGCCTTAGCGTATCTACGCTTAATTGCAAATCGTGACGATGATGCCTCATTTGAACGCATTATTAATTGGCCAACTCGTGGTATCGGTCAAAGAACGGTTGATGAGCTTAGAAACATTGCTAATACTGAGCCTTGCTCATTATGGTCAGCCGGCCTTAAAGCGTGTGCCGAACAACGTTTTTCTGCTCGCACGGTAACGGCGCTTAATCAGTTTTTTAACCTTATCATGCGGTTGCGCTCAGAAACTGCCGAATTTGAGCTATACGAAAAAGTTAAACGTGTTATTGAACAAGCTGGCATGGTCACGTTTTACCAAAATCCCAAAGTTGAATCGGGTGACGAAAAAATAGAAAACTTAAAAGAATTAGTCAACGCCGCGCGCGCTTTTAGTTTAGAGCAATATCCTGATGAAGTGTTTAGCGAACTCGATATGTTTCTAGCCCATGCGTCATTAGAATCTGGCGACAGCCAAGCTGACGAGCATACTGACGCCGTGCAGTTAATGACTTTACATTCAGCTAAAGGACTAGAGTTTAAGCAAGTCTTTATCGTGGGCATGGAAGAAGGCTTATTCCCTTCACAACAATCACTAGAAGATGTCAAACGCATAGAGGAAGAGCGTCGGCTGTGCTATGTAGGCATAACACGAGCTATGCAGGAATTGTATTTAACCTATGCCGAATCCAGACGGCTCTATGGCCGGGCGACATCGGCTAACCGCTCACGCTTTATTCGGGAATTACCGGATGAATGCCTACGCGAAGTGCGTATGCGCGGCAACATAGAAAGCCAACCCATACACACCAGAAAACCACCATCGCCTTTTACCGCCAGCACTAGCCAATTTAAACTGGGACAGCGAGTGGTTCATGCAACCTTTGGTGAAGGCATTATTCTTCAAATCGAAGGCGAAGGCGCTCAAGAACGCTTGCAAATTAACTTCGCCGGAAAACAAGGTCAGCCTGTCGGCGTTAAATGGTTAATGGTGGCCTATGCTAAGCTGGAAGTATAACGCCCGGTATCTCAGCAGATCCGCTTAAAACACCATTAGGCGGTGTTTTTGCTGTTCAAGCAGATTCACACCCTTCTATTCATGTAATCTAGCTAGCAATGCCGGTTCTATCCTGCATTCGCCTAGCTCTGGATGGTCTTTAACGTGTTGCTCAAAGTCACGATAACTGGGTGCTTGAAAGGCAATACGATTTATTTTACCGGCAGAAAACTCAAACTCTAACGCACCACCTTTTGCTCTAGGACTATTAGCTTGCGTAGTAAATAATAAAATGCCGGTGTTAGCCGATGACTTGTCTAGTTGCTCTGGAATAATGCGCGCGCAGCTCAGCTCGTTAATGGCTAAACCCGACAATACCTGCGCTAATTGCTGTGCAGTAATAATAATGCCTGCACCGGGTATCACTGGCGCTTGAACGGGCGTTGGCGCAGGTGTTACCGCTTCAGGTGATGTACCCGTCGCCGATACAGGCTGGGCAACCACGACTTGTTCTGGTTCTAATAACTTTTCTAAACCGAATGCGCCTAAACGATTTTGTAACAATACCGTACCCTCGCCTTTCTCAGCACTGCTTAGCAACGGATAAAGCTGGCTTGCCATTTCGGCCGGTTGCGTTTGTTTTAAAACGGCGACAAGTTGACGCTCAATCGCTTGTAACGGCGCAAAAAACTGGGCTTTTTTCTGACTAGTATCGCCCATTTGCCCCCAATCCGTGTCATTGTTAACAAACAATCCCATCGCTTTCATCACGTTATAGTCTTCTGTCACTAAGCATTGAGCGAAGTTTTTACTGCGGTATTTTTGCAAGGTTTTAGTATTAATAGACTCGTCTTGGACTTTTTGCGCTGAAATATTGTAATTAAGCCAATCTGTGCTGTTAGCCAAGAAGTAATAAAGATAGACATTGCGGTCAAACTTGTTAAATCCTAAGTCTTTTAACACGCGTTTTAACTTACGGCATTGGCTATGCACGTCGTCGTAATTCTGCCAATCAGGCGTTAAATTAGGTTTTTCCGGATGGTTTGATTGCTCAATCAATTGCTGCAAATTAATATCACCGGACGCAGATTTGACCGGCGTCGCATTGATTTCCGCCCATGACAAATCATGTGCGTCAGGAAGGCCATTAGCATTCGTCTTTAAAAACAACGAAGGCGTAAGTTCAGGGTAAAGCCTTAATTCACCAAATGGCTTAGCTTCTTTGCCTAATAGACTGAGTCCTCCTTCAGCCACGACATTAATTTTGAACACCGTGTCTTTTAACGTGCCGGTGGTATTGGTGTAACTAACAAACGGCGGCATAGTATGCGATTCGGTGCTTTGACTCACATTAGGTGACGTCGCGCTGGTTGTTTGATTTTGTGGGTTGGCATTAAACCATTGCCCAGCAACTTGGCCGAGTACCGCAACGCCCATGCCCACACCGGTAAACGCTAACAAACTACTGGCAGCAGTGACATTTTTAACCACTTTAGCCGTATCAACATCGCTACTGCTATAAGCATAAAGACTGTAATCAACCGAGGTGTCTTTGCCGACATCTAAACGCAACCAAGGCGTTAAATACAGCTTTTTAGCATCGAAGGTGTAATTACAACTCCCCGCCGTGGTTTGATAAGAATAGCCTGGTACTTCATTGCTAAACTTTAGCCGAGTATTTTGCACTTTAAAAATTAGCGCTGAAGACAAGTTATTTTTTTTAAACGATGAAGACAAGTTATCACATTCTTGCTTAATCACGTTTTTGCCCTTTTGCCTCAAAATCCGACACTAAGCGCACATAGAAATCATCGCCGTCAATGCTGGCAAAGCCTGGTAATGCTTGAAAAGAACGCGTATGCGTCGCTTGTTTATTATCGGTATTGGTCTCAGCGTCAGGATAATCCACAGCAATTTGTTGGGTTTGGCATCCGGTCAAAATCACGGCAATGCAAACGTTAAGTGTAAACAATGGGCGGCGAGGAATAAGCATAGGATTTGTCTAGCAAGAGGGTGATAGAGAGCAGTAGCAATTAGTTTAACTAGGTGTTTCTTCAAGCAGTAAGCTGTAAAGTACAAACGTAACGGCCTAAGCGGTGCCAAGTTTAACAGAAGTTGATTAATCCTCCAGTATATGAAACGCTGTAAAGCTGTTACAACACATCCAGCGGACTATTAACGCCTTTGCCGCCTTTATTCAATACATGCGTGTAAATCATGGTCGTAGACACATCGCTATGTCCCAATAACTCCTGTACTGTGCGGATGTCATAGCCAGATTCTAATAAATGCGTTGCGAAAGAATGCCGCAGGGTATGTGGCGTGGCGGGCTTAGTCAAACCAGCATCACGCACGACTTGTTTGATTGCCCGTTGAATGGCTTGCTCCTGTACATGGTGACGCCGCGTCTTGCCGCTGCGCGGGTCTACCGACAAATGTGCGGCAGGAAATACATACTGCCAACCCCATTCTCGTGCCGCATTGGGATATTTACGCTCCAGAGCAAATGGCAAGTACACTTCGCCAAAGCCTTGCGCTGAGTCACTGTCATGCAACAACTTCACCTGTTGCAAATGTGTCTGTAAAACCGCCACCAGCGTCGTTGGTAACATCGTCACTCTGTCTTTATGCCCTTTGGCATCACGAATTAAAATCTCACGCCGCTTAAAATCCACATCTTTAACCCTAAGCCGTAAGCATTCTAAAATCCGCATCCCCGTGCCGTACAACAAGCTGGCAACCAATCAATGCGTACCCGACAGCCTCGATAAAATCGCTTGCACCTCATCGCGATTTAACACCACCGGCAAGCACTTAGGCGTTTTAGCCTGCTCGACATCATCTAGCCAAGGTAACTCGATTTCCAGAACCTCTCGGTAAAGAAACAATAACGCGCAACGTGCCTGGTTTTGTGTGGACGCCGACACTCGACCAGCCACCGCCAAATGCGTTAAAAACTGGCTCACCTCGCTAGCCCCCATCTCGCGCGGATGCTTTTTACCAAAATGCAAAATAAAAACGCCTAATCCAGTCCGTATAAGCTTGTTCGGTGCGGATGCTGTAATGCTTAAAAACGTCATTGCCCGCACCTGATCAAGCAACTTAGGCGGCTGTGCAGAAAAATTCTGTGATGTATATTGCATTAATTTTAGGATGTGCTAAATTTTGCTAGAAATTTTAAATAAATAACATTTTATTGATTAAAAAGTATTTAGCCAACGGTGTAATGTAATGTTTTGCGTCACACGGATGGCTAATTTATGTTGGGCGATCTGAATCTTCTTGCCTCATATATCATGCAAAAAATACAAATTACCAGCTTAATAGGCAATACATTACGAAATAATCCGCACATGGCGTTGTCAGCTCTTCTGTTCATCACGGGAATTTGTTTTCTTAACTCAAAATTTTCAATGATTTCTGGGGCGTTATTCGGCGCTGGAGCATCATTGTTGGGGGCGTGGGTTACAGAAATAAATAAAAGACGCACTGACACCGAGGATAAAAAGAGGCGCGAATCAGACGCGCGTAAATATTTAGCACCAGAATTAAAACGGACAATTGATAGAGCTCTATTTATTCATCAACGAGCTGTTGCGAATTTTTCGATGGCTTCTAGCGAGTACACGGGTCATCAATTTTCTGAGCTTAATGATTTACAAAAAGATTTTATTCCGTACATGCCAAGTCTTTATCCAAATTCGCCACAATTTCAAAATTTATCAGGTGATGATGCAACAACACTTGTTTTTTACTATGATTCTCTTCATGCCTTGGATAAGGGAGTTATTGATTGGTGGAATAGAGAAGGTCAATTACCTGTAAATATCTTTCTTTGTATTTTGACTCTGGTGGATGAAGCTTTAACTCTTGCTGAATCTTGTATCAAAAATTTTGATTTAGAAAATCTTTATCCTCCAAAATATGAATCACACCCTACCCTTTCTTCAAAGGTAGAAACATCTAAAAAAATTCAGAAAATGTACGAGCGGTTCATATCAAAAGATGTGAAGAAAAATTCTCTCGGGAAAAAACATAGCTTAACAAGTCGGTTAAAGGGACGAGCCGCCCGTTTGGTAGTTTTGTAGTTTTGTTTTTTATCAAGGTTCGGCGGCTTCGTTTCGCTTCCGTTAGCGGCTCGCCCCGTAACGCTAGATCACACAAACGAATAATCTAATGCCAATCTTCTCTGATTTAGAAAAACAAGCAGTTTGCCCTCATACCACCAGATCCAAGAAAGTGATTTGTGGCCAAAAAACGGGGGATACTGTGTGTAATGAGTGTGGCGAAACATTTATGCCAAGTAAAAAAATTGTCCCTCCTGAGTTTCGAAGCACTATGATTACCTCAGTCCATGCACTGATGGTTGCATTGCGAGTAAACAGCAAACTAAAGCTGACTCAAAATTGCAAAACCAAATAGGGTGACAATTACCGTTGGGCACTAGTAGATGAAACTGGTGAATTAGCTTTACCGGTTCATTCGGAAACAGCTAATTCGGCCATATCATCCGGTTACGTTAAGCTCTAACATGACAGGGACGCGCCGCCCGTTGGTGGTTTTGGAATTTAGGTTTTTATCAAGGTTCGGCGGCTTCGTTTCGCTTTAGTTGGCGGCGCGCCCCGTAACGTTAAGCGATTAACTCATTCTGGAGAAGATATATGACAAATTGCAATAATCAAAATCGGCTGGTGTCCGTGTTCGATGACCCGCCACGGAGCAACGTCCTACTGCTCTCCTGCATGGATCAGAGACTTCTGGACGATACGGTTCGATTTATGAACGAACTGAATCTCCAAAACCGATATGACCAAGTGGCTTTAGCTGGTGGCGCAATGGGCGCACTTCAGCTACTTAACCCGAACTTGCCTCCGGCAAAACGGTGGCAAGGAGTATTTGAAGCGCATCTCGCTACAGCGATCAATGTCCTACACCGTCCAATCAAGGACGTTTTTTTGCTCGATCATTTGGACTGCGGAGCTTACAAGTACTTGCACCCTGACCCCGATATTCAGGCGAAGTATCGAAAAGCCGATCTCTGCCAAATGGTTCCCCTTCATCAAAATGAATTGAAAAATTTCGCTTGCGAGGTGAAAAAGTTTATAGCGTCTGAGCACAAAAAAGCCGAGGATGAGTTCGACAAGGCTCATAGCGCGTGCGATAGCAAGGAACTGGACAAAGAGGGGAAGCAGTGCTGGGATTACGTCTCGAAACTGGCTTGGGAGAAGGTCGAAGCTTGGCAGAACATTCGGGTGTCCTACTTCGTTATGGATTTACTTGGCAAGGTTAAACAGCTTGATGTACCAAATGGGCAGAATGCCACGCTTCCTTATTAACAACCCGTAAGTCGTATAGATGTAGGTTGGATTCGCCGATAGGCAATCCGCCAACTTCGGGGCACACCGATGGCGGTTTGCCTATCGGCGAAACCACCCTACGACCAGATATCAAGCCAAACAGATAGCTGTTACGGGCTAATCCGACCTTACAGCACGGAAAATCAGCGACGTGTTAATGCCACCAAAAGCAAAATTATTGCTCATAAAGTAATCGCATTGAAGCGTGCGAACACCGTTTTGAATATAATCCAACTCAGCACAGCGTGGATCAATGTGTTCTAGGTTAACGGTAGGGTGAAACCAACCTTCGTTGGTCATGTGTATCCCAGTCCACGCTTCAATCGCACCGCAAGCGCCTAACGTATGACCGATATAACTTTTCATTGAGCTAATTGGCACATGCGCGCCTAAAACCGCTGCCGTCGCTTGGCTTTCGGCAATATCACCTAATTCCGTCGCCGTGCCATGCGCGCTGACATACCCAATCGTTTCTGGGCTTAACTCGGCATCTGTTAGCGCTAATTGCATAGCGATTTGCATACTCGCTTGGTCAGGCTGAGTAACATGCAAACCATCGCAATTGGTGCCAAAACCAACGATTTCAGCATAAATCGTTGCGCCTCGGCTTAAAGCGTATTCTCTTTCTTCGAGAATCAACGTCGCCCCACCCTCACCGACCACTAAGCCATCACGGTCTTTATCAAAAGGACGTGGCGTTTTACCCGGCTCGTTATTGCGCAAAGATGTCGCAAATAAGGTATCAAAAACTGCTGCTTGTGAAGCCGATAATTCATCAGCCCCACCGGCTATCATGACTAACTGTCGGCCCTGTTTTATCGTTTCATAGGCATAGCCTATGGCTTGGCTACTCGATGTACACGCGCTAGAAGTTGGGATAATGCGTCCTGTCACACCAAAATGTAGACTGATATTAACCGCGCACGTATGACCCATCATACGAATATATGACGTTGCATTTAAGCTACCGCGATTATGGTTGATGAGCATTTTAGTAAAATCAACTAAGCCATCAAAACTACCTGAAGAGCTACCATAAGCAATGCCGGTTTGACCGCTTTTTAAAATAGGATGCTCAAGCAAACCGGCATCTTGTAAAGCCAGCTCTGTCGCATAAGTGCCTAACAGTGCTACCCTGCCCATGCCTCGTATTTGTTTTCGGGTGTAATGCGCTGGTCGTGAAAACTCAACTGGGGCGGCGAGCTGAGTGTTTAAGCCTTGGTATTCCTGCCAATCAGGCATGTGCTGAATGCCGGTGACCGATTTTTTTAGGCGTTCTGATACGCTTAACCAATCATTACCAATCGGTGTTAGCGCCGCCATGCCGGTTACAACAACGCGTTTCATTAACACAATCCTCCGTTTACTGAGAAGACTTGCCGCGTAATATAAGCCGCATCGTCAGACATTAAAAAAGCCACCATCGCGGCGACTTCACGCGCTTTGCCCAAGCGTTTAAGCGGAATGGCTTTCGTCATTTCATCCAGCGGTAAACCGTCTAACATATCGGTTTCTATCAACCCTGGCGCTACGCAATTAACAGTAATATTGCGTTTAGCCAGCTCTATCGCTAACGCTTTGCTAGCGCCAATAATGCCTGCTTTGGCCGCGCTATAATTAACTTGTCCCCAGTTGCCCATTTGGCCTGAGACTGAAGAGAGTGTCACAATACGCCCTGGCTTACGGCGTTGAATCATAGGCATAACTAAAGGCTTTAACACATTATAAAAACCATCGAGATTAGTATGAATCACCTTATCCCAATCGGTATCCGTCATGGCCGGAAAAACCGTGTCGCTGGTTAAGCCTGCATTACAGACCACACCGTAATAAGCACCATATTGACTTATGTCTTGCGTCAGTTTCTCCGCACATTGTTGGCGGTCGGCCACGTCAAACTGCACAATACGCGCTTGTTGTCCTTGAGCGTGTATAGATTCAGCCACCGCCTCGGCCTCAGCTTGACGCTGCCGGTAATGTAAGACTAAATCAAA
The DNA here is from genome assembly GCF_000963695.1 of Methylocucumis oryzae. GTDB lineage: Bacteria > Pseudomonadota > Gammaproteobacteria > Methylococcales > Methylomonadaceae > Methylovulum > Methylovulum oryzae. The sequence continues at coordinate 4,202 of NZ_LAJX01000187.1, read as the reverse complement.
GCCTTGCTCGGCTAAATATAACGCTATCGCTTTGCCTATACCGCGACTAGAGCCAGTTACTAAGATTGTTTCTGCCATTGCGTGTCTCTTCTAGGTGAAATAGTGCGACTAATCGATAACTACTCGGTTTTTTTCTGAACTAGGCTGGTATACGTTTAAATTAGCCTGAACGAGTAAATCAGGTGCGGTAATTTGACAGGTATAAATACCTAATCCTTGCTCATCAATCACTTTTTCTGCGCGCACTGTTAAACGCGCACCAACTCGAAAACTCGATTGATTAGTCGTATACGAACGTGTACCTAACAAATAGCCAAAATAACTTCGTCTACCGGCTAATTTATCCATCATACTACTATGCGCCGCAATAGTTTGCGCCATATACTCAAGCCCAATCCAGGCTGATAATTCTTCACCATTACCACCAAACAAGCCATCATCGCGTACCACCACTTCGCACACCATCGATTGCTCATCAAACGTGACAATATTGTCTAATAACATCATTAGCCCACTATGAGCTAACAATTCATCTACGGTGAATTCCATTTAACTACGTTCCAATACAATAGAAATATTATTGCCACCAAAAGCAAACGAATTACTCAAACAAGTGCTTACAGGACGCCCTAAACTTTGGCCTAACTGAACAAAATTTAATGGCGGAAATTCCGGGTCGATAACGTCATCGTTAATATTCGGCGGTAGTGAGCCGTTTGTATCATTATCCGTTAACAATAACCAACAAATCCCCATCTCTAGTGCCGCAGACGCACCTAACGCATGTCCCGTCATGCCTTTAGTTGAGCTTACCGCTATCGATTCTGCAAAAACTTTAGCAACACTACGGCTTTCCATAGCATCATTTAGACGCGTAGCCGTACCATGCAAATTAATATAATCAATGTCACTCGGTGTTTTTTGCGCATCCTGTAAGGCTTGCTGCATAGCTTTTATCACGGTTTGACCATCAGGCGACGGCGCAGAAAAATGATAGGCATCGCTACTCGCGCCTATGCCGGATAAACGCACAGGCCCTTCTACTTTACTCAATACAAAAAGCGCTGCCGCTTCAGAGATATTAATACCATCTCGGTGTTGACCAAACGGCTTACACCAACCCTCAGCAATCGACTCTAACGCCGCAAAACCATGCAATGTAAAATGGCATAAGCTATCAGCACCGCCTACAATCACGGCATCGCAAATATCTAAGGCAAGCAAACGACGCGCCGAGGCTATTGCTCTAGCGCTAGATGAACAGGCAGTAGAAACCGTATAAGCAGGCGCTTTTAAACCTAAATAATCCGCTAAAAAAGTCCGCACCCGCACCCAGTTGTTGTTGTTTAAAATGAAAATTATTAGGCAGCGCTCCTGTTTTAGCTTGCGTTGCCAAAGCCAACTCGGTATTTCTTACGCCTGAAGTGCTCGTACCAATAACAACACCGATCCGATTCGCACCGAATTGACTCAACATGTTATCCACTGTAGTTTGAATCTGCGCTAACGCTGCTAATAAAAGCTGATTATTACGGCAATCATAAACAGCAAAACGCTCATCAATACGAGGTAAATCCGCCTTAACTTCACCTACGATAACCGGTTTAGCTAAACGAAATTGTTGACTTTCAGCTAAACCAGAACGGTCACCTAACAGCAAACGACGATAATGCTCCGCTTTAGTATTTCCTATGGCAGACACCACACCTAAGTCATTTAAAAATAAAGCCATTATTTGTTAAGCCGGAGAACGGCATAATTCAACTAAAGTATTAAGTCGTGCTTGAGATTGTTTAACATAAGGATTCGCCTCATCCCAGACATAACCAGCCAAAATTGAACAAATCATGGCTTTAATATTCGGTTGTTGCTGAGGATGAAACAACACATCTTGTAACGTGCTGTTATACCAGGCGGTAACATAGACGCGGAAGGTATCGACACCTTTTTTTTTAACGGCATAGCATAATCGCGTTGCCAATCGACTGCATGACCTTGAAATTGACGATTTAACACATCAGCCGCTAAACTTGCCGATTTCATCGCTATCGTCACACCTGAAGAAAACACCGGGTCTAAAAACTCTCCGGCGTTCCCTAATAATGCATAGCCATTACCGACTAACGAGCTGACATTAGCGCTGTAACCGGTAATCGTATTGACTGGTGTATCAAAACAAGCATTGGCTAATAAACGAGATAAACGCGGCTCTTGTGCGATTAATGTGTGGAGCACCGCTTGCCAATCGTTACCAATTTGCTCAAAAAATGCTGTCTCACCGACCACTCCAAGACTGCAACGCCCGTTGCTAAAAGGGATTAGCCAATACCAGACTTCAGCATTTTCTGGATGCACGACAATCCAAATTTTCTCACGATTATAACTACTATCACTGATGCGATCTTCCAAATGGGTGAATATCGCTTGACGAACAGGAAAACCTGACGGCATTTCTAGCGCTAATAAGCGCGGTAATACCCGACCAAAACCACTGGCATCTAATACAAAATCAGCCTCTAAGCGATACGTGTCTTGGCTTTGTTCATCAATGACAGTTAACACTGGTTTCGCTGCTGAAAAATCAGCCGCTAATACTCGTTGTTGCCAACGAATATCAACACCTTGTCGTTGCGCTTCAGATGCTAACAACGCATCAAACCTAGCGCGTTGAACTTGATAGGTATAGGTAAATCCAGTTGAAAATTGGTCGGAAAAACAAAATTCAGAATACTGACCATGATACAAAAAAGCCGCTCCGGTTTTTAACTGAAACCCAGCGGCTTGCAACGCTGGCAACATACCGGCCTGCTCAATAAACTCCATACACTGCGGCAATAAGCTTTCACCTATGCTAAACCTGGGAAACGTTTCTTTTTCCAGAATTATAGCCTGATGACCTTGTTGCTGTATTAAAGCGGCAGCAATACTACCTGCAGGCCCTGCACCAATAATAACAACGTTTTTACCTTGCGCCATAGCAACTCTTTTTCCTCAACTGAGCAACTGAACCGCGCGAAGTATAGCGTAGATGCCCATGTAAACCTAGTTTGATAACAATCGATGCCTGATGTATATAGGCTAAGATGTCGGCAAAATGCTGCAAGATATGTTGCTTTAGGTTGGGCTGTTATTTGAGATTAAAAGACAAAACGTCAATATCACTTTAGCGCTATAACTCATCATACAAACGCAAATACTGTTCAGCACTATTACGCCAAGAAAAATCTTTTTTCATCGCAGTTGCTTGCATTTGCGCCCATACTTTTTGATCTTGATAAATCCATAACACGCGTTTTATCGCCTCCATTAACGAACCTGAACTGATGTCGCCAAATACAATACCACTGGCTGTTTTATCAGCAACATTTTCCAACGTGGCATCAACCACAGTGTCCGCTAAGCCACCGGTTTTACGAACTATCGGAATAGTGCCATAACGCTGGCTATACATTTGGTTTAAACCACAAGGCTCAAATTTAGAAGGCATTAAGAAAATATCAGCACCTGCCTCGATTTGATGCGCTAACGCTTCGTCATAACCGAGCGTTAACGCAAATTTGTCAGGATGTGCCTCTGCCACTGCTTGCAAGCGCTGCTCAAAAACCTTATCACCCGCTCCTAATAACACCAACTGCAATTTCATTGCCATCATTTCGGGCAAGCAGTCTAATAATAAATCAATACCTTTTTGCTCAACTAGCCGACTAATCAATGCAAACATCGGTATACGTTCTTCGGCAGGCAAACCAAAGCGTTGCTGTAATTCGGCTTTATTAATTTTTTTGTCAACTAAGCGAGTAACAGTAAAGGTTTTTTTAATGTATTTATCGGTTTCAGCCCCCCATAACTCAGTATCAATACCGTTAATAATGCCTGTTAACGCGTTAGCACGATATTGCAATAAGCCTTCTAAGCCATAGCCAAATGCCGGTGTCTGTATTTCAGCAGCGTAAGTTGGACTAACCGTCGTAATCCTATCCGCAAAAGCCAAACCGCCTTTGATAAACGACAACATGTGATTAAACTCTAGCCCATCAGGATGCCAAAGTTTGCCTGGCAAGTTTAATGTATCGACTTGACTCGCAGGAAATAAACCCTGATACGCTAAATTATGAATCGTAAAAATCGTCGCAGGCCGATTAGTTTCTAAAGACAATAAAGCGGGAACTAAACCGGCTTGCCAATCGTTACAATGAACAATA
>NZ_LAJX01000186.1 GCF_000963695.1 Methylocucumis oryzae | reverse complement strand
CGCGCCGTCTAATACTCGGGTTGCCGGTATTTATGCCTTTACTGCCGTTAGCCAGTTTTTCTTGTAAGTGACCCAACCAAATCGCACCATCGCGGGTTGCCATACAAATGGCTTGCTCGCATTGTGCAATAAGAGTACCGGGTTTACCGCGAAGATTAGGCTCGGCATGAGCATTAAATAAATAGACGGATTTACCCGCGATGTTATCAAGTACGCCTGGTACGCCATCAGCAGCATGGATGCGTCGTAATATTTCAGCAGTGCTGTGTTGTTTCCAGTCCAATGCACGCTCTGCCTGACACATCATCGGTAAAGTCTGTCCTTGATAATCAGGGCGGCTATAGTCTTGTACCTCAGGGCGAAAACTCGGCGCTGAGAAAAAGCTTAATGCCTCCCATAAGCAAGCGACGGCCGCTTGGGTGACCTCATGGTAAAACAAATTGCTTTTAGTACAGGTTCGCATAGGAAAGGTTTTATGGCTCCATATATCGCCAGCATCCATTTCTTCGGCAGCCGCTAGCAAGCTTACACCCCACTGACTCACGTTACTTTGTATAGCCCAATCGAGTGACGAGGGGCCACGGTCGCCTTTTATGCCTGGATGGACAATTAAGCAAAGATAATTTTCATAAATATCAACAGGCAAACGCTTGGTTAAATACGGACAAAAGATTAGGTTTGGGTGAAAAACATCTACCGCGTTGCGTAACGCCTGCATGTCACCTAAATGCAGTGTCACTGAAACTGTGTAACCGGCATCTTCGAGCTCGGTATAAAAACGTTGGGTTAAGCCGGAAAAGGCACTGGAAATTAGTAAGATGCGCATAGTCGTTACTCCTTGAGGCCAAAATGATGATTTTTATTGTTATTAGTACGGCTTGTGGATATATGGCACTGCGTGTTTGATTAACTCACAGTTTCAATAGTATAAGTATTTTTACCAAATCGCTCTCGGTAATCTTTAGGATTAACACCTAGCTTGCGAATAAAAGCCCGACGCATACGTTCAGGGTCATTAAAACCGGTTTTATCTGCGACGGTTTCAATCGGTAATTGGCTGCTTAATAAATAATGACGGGCGGCATCGATACGCGCTAATTCAACAAATTTTGCCGGTGTTAAGCCGGTTTCTTGTAAAAAGTAACGCGCAAAATGACGAGGACTCATACACATACGCTCAGCCAGTTGTTCTACGCGTAAATCTTCAGTTAAATGGATGAGTATCCAGGCTTGTAGCTCTTTTAATTCAGGTCTTACCGCTTCGCTGACTAAATACGCGCTAAACTGCGATTGTCCGCCAGGGCGTTTTAAGAACATAACTAAATATCGAGCAACCAGTAACGCTAGTTCGCTACCTAAGTCTTCTTCTAACAAGGCGAGTGCTAAATCGATACCAGAAGTAATCCCGCCCGATGTCGCTATTGTTCCGGCTTTGATAAAAATACGGTCGGGTTCTACGTTGATTTTGGGGTAGGTTTCGGCTAAGCGCTCACAAAAAGCCCAGTGGGTTGTTGCGCTTAAACCATCTAATAAACCACACTCAGCGAGTAAAAATGCACCGGTGCATACTGAGATTAAACGTCGAACGCGACTCGCAATGTGTTTTAACCAGGTTTGTAGGGCAGGGTCAGCAAGCAAACAATCGACATTGGTCGTGCCTGCGATGATTAATGTATCGATACCGCTTTCATAATCTAAATAAGAACGGGTCGCGATGACTTGCAAACCACAGGAGGTCATGATAGTACCTGGCGTCGTCGCCAATACCTCGATAACATAAGGTGAGTGTCGGTATAATCCTGCTCGCATGGCTTCGGTATTAGCAAAAGAAAAGACTTCCATGGGGCCGGTAAAGTCTATAATTTCTACACCTGGATAAATTATGATACCCACGGTGCGAGCAGGGAGCTCTAGCGGGTGATGCTTTGTTGACGAGTATGCTTCTAATCCTGTGCTATTCATCTGCTTCTCCTACTGTCGACTAAGTCGCTAGTATTTGTAATGTTAGGTGTTGCGCTATTAATGGATTTTACCCAGCTTGATATGGCGAATGAATATATCAAAAGATAGATTGACGTATTGTGGTGTTAGTGGATTTTACGCGGCTTGACTATGGGCACAATGACGAAAAAACCTCGTTTTCTGCCATGCAGTTTACAGAGTAATAATGTTTCGTGGCACAAATGCGCAAAACGATTAACGATGCAGGCTTTTATTTATCTTTGTAAACTCAAAAAAGCGGATATAGTAGCTTTATAGCCTGTTGCCACGCACTACGACATGCCTAGCATTTTAGTATCCGTTTTCGGAGTGCAAAGCTTGCTTTGTTCTGGTTTAAACTCCGCACAAAGCAAGCTTTGTACTCCATTCTTAGTGGTGGCGAAACCGAATAGGCGAGCGATAAAGCTGTTTCAACCTAATTTTATAAAAGAGAACGACGAGTGCAAATGCAACAACAAATCAATCAGTTAGAAACAATCGTGCAATCATTATTAGATGAAGCCCGTCAACAAGGGGCGAGCGCTGCGGAAGCGGGCTTAAGTCAGGAAACAGGCTTGTCAGTGAGCGTGCGTTTAGGTGAAGTCGAAACGATAGAGCATCATTGCGATCAAGGTTTAGGGATTACGGTTTATTTTGGTCAGCGCAAAGGCTCGGCGAGCACGACGGATTTATCGCCTGAGTCGATAAAAGAAACAGTAACCGCCGCTTGTTCGATTGCACGTTATACCAGTACCGATGATTATGCGGGATTGCCAGAACCTGACAGTTTACAGACATGCTTTCCCGATTTGCAGCTCTATCAACCTTGGTCTATCGAGGCAGATGCGGCGATTGAATTAGCTTTATCTTGTGAGCAGGCGGCGCGGACTTACCACACGGATATTAGTAATTCTGAAGGCGCAACGTTAAATACACACCAGGGGATTAGGGTGTTAGGCAATAGCTTAGGATTTTTACAAGGCTATGCCGCTACACGGCATTCGTTAAGTTGCTCAGTCATTGCGCAACGTGGTGATAGTATGCAACGAGATTATTGGTATAGCGTGGCACGACATCCTGAACGTTTACAAGCCGCAGAGGCGGTGGGACGTAAAGCCGGTGAGCGGACGATACGGCGTGTGGGTGCACGCACTATTAGCACTCGACAATGTCCGGTGTTATTCAGCGCTGAAATTGCAGGTGGTTTATTGGCTTCACTGATTAGCGCGATTAGCGGTGGCAATTTATATCGAAAATCGAGTTTTTTACTCGATGCGCTAGGCCAGACTATTTTTCCAGAGTTCGTTACTATTTCAGAACAACCGTATTTGCCGGGTGGTTTAGGTAGCGCTGCTTACGATAGCGAAGGGGTTGCTACACAAACGCGTCATATTGTTGAGAATGGCGTATTGTTAGGCTATGTCTTAGGCAGTTATTCGGCGCGTCGATTAGGTATGAAAAGCACAGGTAATGCCGGTGGCGTGCATAACCTAAGTATTACTACGGGTAACGAGGATTTAGCCGGGTTGCTGTCAAAAATGGATACCGGCTTATGGGTGACTGAATTAATGGGGCAAGGAGGTTAATTTAGTGACGGGCGATTATTCCCGAGGAGCTGCGGGTTTTTGGATAGAGCAGGGCAAGATTGCCTATCCCGTTCATGAAATTACAATCGCAGGTAATTTAAAAGATATGTACAAACATATTATTGCGGTCGGTAATGATGTGGATTATCGCGGCAATATCCGTAGTGGGTCTATTTTGCTTGAACAAATGTCGGTAGCGGGGGAGTAATCGTTAATGCCGTTAAAGACCTAGACACGCTCAACGCCTGTCAGGTCTTTATACTTGATAAGACTTATCGGTGTTGACGGTTGAAATGTTGTATCAGTGTGCGTGCGAGTTCTGGTCCTTGGTATATCAAGCCACTATAAACTTGCACTAAGCTAGCACCGGCATCTATTTTCTCTTGAGCATCCTGTGGGCTTGTAATACCTCCTACGGCAATAATCGGCAAGCGGTCTTGTAAGCAATCATGTAAAACGCGAATTACATGCGTGGCTTGCGGTTTTAACGGTGCTCCGCTTAAGCCACCGGTTTCTGCGGCTAATGGATGAGCGGCAATAGCGCTTCTATCCAGCGTAGTATTGGTAGCAATAACGCCATCGATGCCATGTTCTAGCAGCATGGTGGCGATTTCATGGAGTTGTTCATCGCTTAAATCAGGTGCTATTTTCACTGCGAGGGGGACATAGCGCTGGTGTTGGTGTTCTAAATTGTGTTGGGTTTGTTTAAGCGTGGCTAATAACCCTTGTAATTCATCGCGTTGTTGTAATTGGCGTAAGTTTTGGGTATTAGGCGATGAAATGTTAATCGCAATATAGCTGGCATAAGGATAGGCGTGCGTTAAACCATGCACATAGTCATTAACCGCTTGGTCAATAGGCGTATCAAAATTTTTGCCTATATTAATGCCTAAAATGCCCTGGTAATGGCTGTCTTGCACTTGATTTAACAAGTGAGTTAAACCTAAGTTATTAAACCCCATGCGGTTAATAATGGCTTGATATTCAGGTAAGCGGAATAAGCGAGGTTTAGGGTTGCCGGGTTGTGGTCTAGGCGTTACCGTGCCAATTTCGATAAAACCAAAGCCTAAAGCGGCTAACGCATCTATGTAATCGCCATTTTTATCTAGGCCAGCCGCTAAGCCAACCCTATTTTTAAAGGTCAAGCCCATGACATTAACAGGGTCATCCGCAAGTGTGGGATAAAGCCAAGGAGTTATCTTTAAGCGATAACTGGCGTCTAATAGCTTTAAACTCACTGTGTGCGCGGTTTCTGGCGATAGCGAAAATAATACAGGTCGTAAAAGAGGATAGAGGTTCATACCTTAATGCGGACTCGTGATGTGGTAAGGTTCAGGATTAATGTGCGGTGTATTGGCTAAGACAATATCGGTCATAAGCTCGGCTGATGCCGGACCTAAAATCAAGCCGTTGCGAAAATGTCCGGCATTAATGCTGAGATTGGTGAGTTCAGGATGTCTAGTGATATAAGGGATGCCTTGTTGCGTACCAGGTCTAAGTCCTGCCCATTGCTTAATCAATGGATAGCGTTCTAATGTCGGAAACACACTTAAGGCAAATTCATTCAACGTTGTTTTAGCCTGTTCTGTCGTTGTTTTGTCAAAACCGACATGCTCAACGGTGCTACCTACCAATATCTTACCGTCACGTCGTGGAATAAGATAACTGTCACCCGCTAGCACCATGCTAGTTAATAGGCCCGGTTCAGTATCATATAACAGCATTTGTCCTCGTACCGGCGCGATAGCCAGCGAGTTTATGCTTAAGCCATGCAATAATTGTTGTAACAGTGTCCCGGTCCACGCACCGGACGCGATAATCACTTCACCGACCGTGCGCTCTCCGTGATTGGTTTTAATTGCGCTAATTCGGTTGTCAGCGACACGTACACCAGTGACTTCAGTATGTTCTTCAATAGCAATTTTTCTGTTGCATAAATCTTGTCTTAACGCTTTGACTAATCTTGGATTGCGAATATGGCAAATCTCAGGTAGCCATAACGGCTGTATGCACAATCGATGTAGTTGTTTTAACTGTGCTAAAGCGGCAGCTTGATGGTTAATGTTATATTGTTGACACCAAGCTAATGCCTTATCGGCGTCAGGGTTATCGGTAATTAACATGCCTGAGCGGGTGAGTTCGGGGTCAATTCCGGTGTTACTGAGTAATTGCTCAGCCAGTGTTGGGTATAAAGTTAAGCTGTGCGCTGCTAAATACGATATGGCATCGGCTTGGCGCCAAGGATATAACGGTAGCAAAATACCACCGCCTGCCCATGACGATTCTTGGCCTAGTTGGCTTTTATCGATAATGCTGACGGTGACACCCGCGTTGTTAAACGCTCTTGCCGTTAACATGCCTATCACACCGCCGCCAATAATCGTAATGTCTGGGGTTGTTGTCATCATTTAAGTTAAAGGTTAAAAGGACTACTCACTTTAGCAGGGACAGGGTATTCACAGTGCAGGACGCCGTGAATACGTCCCTGTAGGCTTGGCGGCAGCATCCATGCTGCCAACACCTGTACTGTGAATACCCTGTCCCGCCTTATGTTGGTAGCCGTCAAAAGCTTCATTATAACGTCATCTGCTCATTAACATAACCAGTGATGCGGATACCTCGTATGAAATCCATGTGTCTGCCGTGTGCAAAGCCTTGCAAGAGCTGTATGACTATTTTTCAGTCGCCGACAACGTGAAAGCTATCCCTATCCATTCATCTGGACAGCCAGGTTCGGTATCCCATCGCCTACCTGGTCAGCTGGGATGCAATATCAGGTTCAACCCTATGTTTAAGTTGGGTAAGCGACTCGCAACCATATAAGCGAGCTAAAAATTAAGTTGAACTTTTCTAAACATCAGCGTAAAAGGCAGGGGCTTAATTTACCAAACACTACAATGGCTAATCTTTAAATTCCGAGAGTTTTTTATGCGTTATTCCAATCCTAATCAACCCGATAGTAAAGTTCAGTTTAAACCGCGTTATGACAATTATATTGGCGGTGCTTGGGTAAAGCCGGTAAAAGGGCTGTACTTTGATAATTTAACGCCTGTCACAGGCCAGGTGTTTTGCGAGATTGCGCGGTCATCGGCGGAAGATATTGAATTGGCTTTAGATGCTGCTCATGCCGCTAAAACTGGCTGGGCGAAAACCGCACCGGCTGAACGTGCCAATATTTTATTAAAAATAGCAGAGCGCATTGACGCTAATTTGGAGCTGTTAGCGGTTGCTGAAACCTGGGATAACGGCAAACCGATTCGTGAAACGCTAGCCGCAGATATTCCGTTGGCTGCAGACCATTTTCGCTATTTTGCGGCGTGTATTCGAGCGCAAGAAGGCAGCCTAAGCGAAATCGATGATACGACAGTGGCGTATCATTTTCATGAACCCTTAGGCGTGGTTGGTCAAATTATTCCGTGGAATTTTCCTATCTTAATGGCTGCTTGGAAACTTGCACCAGCATTAGCCGCAGGTAACTGCGTCGTATTAAAACCTGCCGAGCAAACACCTGCCAGCATTATGGTGTTATTAGAACTGATAGGCGATTTATTGCCGCCTGGCGTGTTAAATGTCGTGAACGGTTTTGGTGTAGAGGCCGGCAAACCGTTAGCGAGTAATCGGCGTATTGCTAAGATTGCGTTTACGGGCGAGACCACGACAGGCCGTTTAATTATGCAATATGCGTCGGAAAATTTAATCCCAATGACATTAGAGTTAGGCGGTAAATCACCGAATATTTTCTTTGCCGATGTGTTTGCAAAGGACGACGATTTTGCTGATAAGGCGTTAGAAGGATTTGCTATGTTTGCGCTAAATCAAGGCGAAGTATGTACCTGTCCATCCCGTGCTTTAATTCAGGCCGCCATTTATGACGATTTCTTAGCGCGCGGTGTGGCTAGAGTTAATGGTATTCGTCGTGGTCATCCTCTCGATACCGACACGATGATTGGTGCACAAGCGTCTAACGACCAGTTAGAAAAAATTCTGGCTTACATTGATATTGGTCAGCAAGAAGGCGCCCAAGTATTAACTGGTGGCAAACGGTGTGAGTTAGAAGGCGAATTAGCCGGTGGTTATTATGTAGAACCCACAGTGTTTGCAGGTCATAACCGGATGCGAATTTTTCAAGAAGAGATTTTTGGCCCGGTCGTTTCGGTTACGCCATTTATCGACCAAGCTGATGCGTTAGCTATTGCCAATGATATTTTGTATGGACTAGGGGCAGGGGTATGGAGTCGCGATACCAATACGGCTTATCGCATGGGACGCGACATTCAAGCCGGTCGGGTCTGGACGAATTGTTATCATTTGTACCCGGCTCACGCCGCATTTGGTGGTTATAAACAATCCGGCATAGGCCGAGAAACCCATAAAATGATGTTAGACCATTACCAACAAACTAAGAACCTATTAGTCAGCTACAGTCCTAAAGCGCTTGGCTTTTTTTAGAGCTATGAATAGTAGCCGAGTATCATGCACACCGATAGCCGCCGAGTTAATCGCTAAGCTAAAACAGTTACATAACTGTGATTTGTTATTTCATCAATCAGGCGGTTGCTGCGATGGTAGCGCGCCTATGTGTTATCCGATTGATGACTTTAAGGTTGGCGCATCTGATGTGAAATTAGGTGAAATCGAAGGCTGTGGTTTTTATATGAGCGCAGCCCAGTTTGAATATTGGCAGCACACGCATTTAATGATTGATGCCGTTCCGGGTAGAGGCAGTGGTTTTTCGTTGGAAGCGCCCGAAGGAATGCGCTTTTTAACGCGTTCTAGGTTGTTAACGGATTCGGAAAAAGGTGAGTTACTGGGTTAAATAGCTTGTTATATATTCAGGGTTTTATCATTTTATCTTTGGGTTTTAAGTCACTTATCTTTTGTCTATAGGTTTGCTGATTCTATTCTTCCATTTTAGGAATTAAACCGCGACCAATTAGAAAGCCATAGTTTTACATACCCGTCATTCCGGCATGGATTGCCGGAATCCAGTGCCATGGATGGCGCTCTTCAAGTCCCCCTGTGTTCTTGGTAATCCATGCCGAGATGACGACCCGGAGACGAACTACGGTTCTCAAATTGGGCGG
>NZ_LAJX01000185.1 GCF_000963695.1 Methylocucumis oryzae | reverse complement strand
ACCCGAAGCTTATAATGTTCTAAGAGCATCGCTAGTGTTGTTTAAAAAATCACCTAGCGAATTAGCTGAAGCGGAATTAACACAAGTAATGCGTCAGGCTTCTAACGAATTTATCCTAGAAACCCGAGTATTAAATTCAGCGGAAGCCGCTTCGGTGGTTATTACTGAACAAGAGATTCAACGGGCGTTTGCTGAAATTCGCGCGCGTTACGACGAGGAAACTACATTTATCAGCGATTTGCATAAAAACGGCTTAGATGAAGACTCGTTACGCTCAGCTTTGCAACGGCAGTGTAAGGTAAATACCGTGCTAGATTTAGTCGGCAGCCGTTCGCCTGATGTTAGCGAAGTCGAAATCGGTATTTACTACCATCTGCACCCAGAGCAATTTCATCAACCTGAATTGCGCGAAGCTTGGCATATTTTTATCAGTATTAATCCAGACTATCCTGAGAATACTCGTGAAATGGCAAAAATGCGTTTATTAGAAATTGGTAGTAAGCTAAAGAAAAAACCGCACAAATTTGCTGATTACGCATTAAAACATTCAGAATGCCCAACTGCACTACAAGGTGGTTTATTAGGCTTAGTGCCACGCGGTAAGCTGTACCCAGAAATTGATGAGGTGTTGTTTACCTTAAAAGCGGGCGAAATTAGCGGGCTTGTCGAATCTGAAATAGGCTTTCATCTGGTGTTATGCAAGCAGATAAAAAAGCCCGAAACGCTATCACTGCAAAAAGCCGCACCCAAAATTAAACAATTAATTAAAGACCGTTCACGCCGGACATGCCAAAAAGCATGGCTGTCGTCGCTCAGCAAGGAATCTTAAACCCGGTTGCCCCCCAACCGACAACACCACGAAGTATGATTGCGTTGACCATGCAACTCATGCAGGCTATGCCAACCGACTAGGAGTTAAAGCGATGAGCATTAAAGAAATCAAACATTGTTCATTTTGTGGCGTCGAACAATCCGCGTCTATCCCATTAATTGCCGGTGCTGAAGGTTATATCTGCGGTGCTTGTGTTGCACTCGCGCACCAGGTTGTCAGCAATTGGAGCCGTAAAAAAGAGTTATCGCAAATGCAAGGCGAGTTACCCAAACCTTCTAAGATTAAAGAGCATTTAGACCAATATGTTATCGGTCAGCATTTAGCGAAAGAAATATTATCTGTTGCTGTTTACAACCATTACAAACGGTTAAAACATGAAAGTGGCGATGCCGGTTTAGGCGAATACAACAAGGATGTTGAAATCGGTAAATCAAACATTTTGTTAATCGGCCCATCAGGCACCGGTAAAACGCTACTGGCGAGTACCTTAGCTAAAATTGTAGGCGTACCGTTTGTGGTGGCCGATGCCACCACATTAACGCAAGCCGGTTATGTCGGTGAAGACGTAGAAAATATCTTAGTCCGCCTATTAGATGTTGCTGAAGGCAATATGGCGAATGCGGAATGGGGGATTGTTTACCTCGATGAAGTCGACAAAATCGCCCGCAGTCCCGAACAACCAACCGGCACGCGCGATGTATCCGGTGAAGGCGTACAACAAGCGTTATTGCGTTTAGTGGAAGGCTCACATGTTAAGCTACCGAATAAAGGCCGTAATAGCACTAAAGATGGTAGCGATTTAATCATGGATACTCGCAACATCTTATTTATCGCGGGAGGCTCTTTCCCTGGCTTAGAAAAACACGTGGAAAAGCGCTTAATACCGACTAACTCGGCTATCGGCTTCCATGCTGCCGTTAAGCAAACAACGGTTAAGCCAAGCTTAGAAGACATGCTCAACGAAACCCAGCCTAGCGATTTACGCAAATTTGGTTTAATTCCTGAATTTATCGGCCGCTTCCCGGTATTAGCACCGCTAGAGCCCCTCGACGTCGATGCGCTTATTCAAGTATTAACCGAGCCCAAAAATGCCCTAGTGAAACAATACCAACAACTGTTTGCTTATGAAGGCGTTAACTTAACCTTTGAGCAAGAAGCTTTGATTGAAATCGCTCAGAAAACCATAGAACGGGAGACCGGTGCGCGCGGTTTGCGCAGCATTATGGAACAAATCTTACGCAAAACCATGTTCGAAATTCCATCTATCGAGAATGTCGAAACCTGTGTTGTTGATGCCGATGCCGTCAAAGGCTACAGCGACATTAAACTGATTAAAAAAGATGACGACCCGCTCAGACAACAAGCGGGTTAATTGTTGTCATTCAAACTTACGCCTTTTTGGAACGCTTTATGTTTCAATCCACACCCAACCTCATCCGTCAAGTGACTCCCACTGGCGGATAGAGGCCAGTAGCCCCCACCGTAAATGGAGGTTGCTGCGGAAGATAAACAAACTCGCGTATCGTTGTCAAACTATAAAAATCTCCCTGAGGGGAAGGTTTCAGACCAGCAAGGAAATCTGATGAAAACTGAAGAAAAAATCCAGCAACAACTTACAACTAACCCGATTATTCTTTACATGAAAGGCGTACCGTCTCAACCTGAATGCGGTTTCTCAGCCAAAGCAGTAGGAATTTTAAATGAAACAAAATTTCAATACGCTTATGTCAACGTATTAGCCGCGCCATTTATTCGGGAAAAACTGCCTAGCATTTCCCGCTGGCCGACGTATCCGCAATTATTTGTCAATGGTGAATTAGTCGGTGGCTGCGATATTATTGAGGAGTTGTATAAAAAAGGGGAGTTAATTCCATTACTCGCCAGTGCTAATAGCGAAAAACCTGAAACGAGTGCTGAGCACTTAAGCGTTGCCGAAGTGCAAGCATTAGTGAAACAAGAACTGCCCGATGCTGAAGTCTTAGTCGACGGTGCGGGTTGTGATTTAGCGCTGACTGTTATTAGCAACGCATTTACTGATTTATCGCTAGTGAAAAAACAGCAATTGGTCTTATCAACGCTGACTGCACCGCTCGCCTCAGGTAAGCTTCACGCCGTTAGCGTTAAAGCCTTTACCCCGGCAGAATGGCAACAACAGCAATCTAGCCAAAGTGGTTTGCTGCAAATCAGCGTTTAACAGATGATTGAAGAAATTGCGATAGTAGTAAAAACTGATGAACAGCAAACCTGGGTAAATAGCTGCCCGGAAAGTGCGTGTGGCGGTTGCGCGCAAAAATCGGGTTGCACGAGTCATGCATTAAGTTCGGTATTGCGCAACCAGCCGATACCGGTTGATAGCGCAATTCCGTTGCATCCAGGTGACCACGTCGTCGTCGCCGTAGACGAGCAACTGCTGTTATGCGCAGCACTGGTCGTCTATGTCTTACCGTTATTGGCACTGTTTTTTGGCATTGTAATAGCCGACACGAGTTTACCGCCCACCTTACCCTATCGCGATCTCAGCTTAGCCGGACTAGGCCTTCTCGTGTTTTTAACCTGTTTAATCGTTATTAATCGGGTTCAACACGTATTCATTGTGAACGTCTACACCCGTCCTGTCGTGGTGAAAAAGCTTTAATTATGTACATGAATGTCTGGGCGATTGACAAAGACCCGCCAATAAAAGTGCTTCTGGTAGAACTCGTACATCGTTACGGTGAAAACACCTTAGCGATGATTAACAGAGAAAACCATTTTCAAGCGATAGAAATTTGCCCTGTAGGCAACCCTGAGCTATCGGCTTATGTTTACACCTTTGGTCAACGTCGGGGTTGTTACGGTATTGATTTAAAATATCCCATCGTAACCCATAACATCATCGGCGAAAACGAAGATCAAAGCCTAGAACATGTGCTGGAAATTATTGATACGCATTTGTTTTAGTTCTTAATGCCCCCGATTACAAGGCGATTCAAACTCATAAACGCTAAGCTGGCTGTCGCTTTAGATGGCTGGCGGAGTTCGTTTACTTAGTTAAAATCAATTTGTTATTACTGGTCAAGCGCAAGCGGTATTCATCATGGTTATGCTCTATGATGAGTTCCTGATGATTGCCTAGTAATTCTGTACTACTGACCCGCCGTCGATCTGGCATCGTTTCCTGCTCAACAATCACGACACTTTGCCGCTGATAATTAAAATCGCTTACCGTCATGGCCATCACCTCAATGATAATGTTTAGACTCTAGTGCCACTGAGTTCTTTTGTTCAAGCAATTGTTTCGTGACTAACTGCCAATGCTCTAATAACTGCTGATACATCTCCCGGCTACTGGTCACTAAGGTTAACTCAGGGTATGACAATAACAGGCTCAACCTTTGTACAATAAAATGCGCCAATTTAGGACAATGACGCCCGTTAATAAACTGCGTCATCGCATAACACGTAGACGCATGTAATTGAATCAAATCATCTCGATTCGCTAAATTTTGTTGATTTCGCATAAATACACCTAAAGTGTTCGCTAAAAAGTCTAACGCATGGTGGAACGCCATGCGTTAGATTGAGTGTAGCGAGAGGTCACGTCATCGCTGAGTTAAATGATAATTATTATCATTTACAAAATCAAGCCTTTTTCTCAACAAATTCTTCAGGTTTTCTGGTAATAATAACTTGAACTTTGGTATATCCTTTGAATAGATAGCTAAAAATAACTTAACTCATTGATAATAAAATAGTTACTAACAAACTAGCCGTAGGACTTAAAAAGTGATTTCGATTCGATTCTTATTGCTTTAGTAGGAATATTGCCTATAATCCAAGTTAATGCTTTTGTTACAAACCTAATAGGCTCATTAGTTTGTTTGTTTGTTACGCTAGCAGAGATGAGGATTATCGTGATTTATCAATGGAGTCATCGTTTATTGATTTTTAAACAAACTTACATCTAACACGAGGAATATAATCATGAAAACTTCAACACAACTAATACTTGCTTCGCTGCTTGCTTTTACCACTAGCCAAGCATTCGCTGTTATTAAATTAGCGGCGACTAGCCCTGGCAATTTTACTTTCAGCGTAGACAACACCGCGTTACCTTTAGATACCACCGGTGCAACTTCATTGACCTTTAAAACGGGCAAAGCGAATCAACGCGTCGCGATTGCCTATAACGCCGAATGCAGTTTTGAAAGCAAAGACGTGCAAGGCTGGATAGGGGTTGATGTTATTGTTGACGGCACGATTGTTGCGCCGTCTAACTCAGATGATGCGATGTGTTCATCAGATGGTGGCAATGTTCACAACTGGACCCGCCCAGTCATGAATGTGTTTTACGTCGTACCCGCTGCAGGAACACATACTATTGAAGTTAAAGCCCGTATTGGCTTTGGCACAGGCACTGGTTGGATGAGCGATAGCTCCTTATTAATCTGGCAATAATCCTTTATAGGTGGGTAGTTACGCTACCCACCTTCCCTCTAAGCACTTAGCATTGCTCGCAGTTTCTGCCAATCAAAGGACTCGCCAGGGTCGGTTTTGCGTCCTGGCGCAATATCGCTATGACCTACTATCGCTTGCTCAGATAACAAAGGATAAGTTTGCTTAAGACATTTGATTAGCTCAACCAAAGCTTGATATTGCGCTTCGGTATAAGCCACCGTTTCAATCCCTTCAAGCTCTATGCCAATAGAAAAATCATTACATCGCTCTCGTCCCTGATACATCGAAACTCCAGCATGCCAGGCTCTTTGGTTAAAGCCTACATATTGGGTATAAGAGCCATCACGTCGAATAAGTACATGCGCCGATACTTTTAAATTATGTATGCCAGCAAAATAATCATGCTGTTCAGGATTTAACTGATTTAAAAATAACTCATCGATAAAACCACCGCCAAATTCACCTGGCGGTAGGCTAATACAGTGAATCACAACCAACGCAATATCCTCAACGTCAGGTCTACTGTCAAAATTAGGCGATGGTATATGGCAGCAATCGGTTAACCAGTGATTAATGATTTTCATGATAATCCTACAAAATAAAAAACAGTTGGCAGAAGGTCCTCACTGTCATTAAGTTAGCTGTCATTGGCTCGAGGTAACGAGATTGTGTCCGTTACCCACTAGGTCGACAAGGCAGTCACCTGCACACTATGTTGTTGAATTAACATTAAATATAATTTAAACCTTTACAGCTTTAATAGATAATAAATTGATATTTAAGCATTTTTAATTTACAGATGTTAGTACATACAGCTTAAGTCAACAGTATTGGCCGTCCGGATGAGGTAAACGAATAAGGCGAAGCCTTAACGATAGGTGTTCATGCTCATCTTTACGGTGTCGACGCTGAAAAGAATTACTCGGCGTGAGATAAACAAACGCCTCTTTTTTTGCTTGA
>NZ_LAJX01000184.1 GCF_000963695.1 Methylocucumis oryzae | reverse complement strand
ACGGCGTGTTAGGCACGTTACCGTTACTGGTAATGTTTTTTAGCTTGCATCAAGTCAGCGCACCAGCGATACAGCAGATTAGACACTTACTGTTAGCGACGTTAGGCCCTATGCTCTCGCCTTATTCCTGGCCGCATTTGTTGTTACTCGGTGCAATTGCCGGTTTTGCTGAAGAATTATTATTTCGAGGCGTATTAGAACCCTGGCTGGCGTCCAATTTTGGTTATATCGCTGGACTCTTATTGAGTAATTTATTGTTCGGTCTGGTACACGCGGTTACGCCACTGTATGCGCTATTAGCTGGATTAGTCGGTTTATACTTTAGCGTGTCTATGACGTTTGGCGGTGGCTATAATTTATTAACACCTATGTTAATCCACGGCTTATACGACTTTCTAGCGTTTATCGCGCTAGTGCGTATGTATCGGGCTTTGGAAAAGCCGTTATGACCGGCTTAGATCAAACAGAGGTGTTATTAGCGCAAGTGGAACACGCGCTTGCCCAGCAACAACCGTTAGCTATCGTCGGCGGCAACAGTAAACACTTTTATGGCTATACAACCAAAGGTCAAACCTTAAGCGTAAGCCAACACACCGGTATTCTACATTACCACCCTGATGAATTAGTCATAACCGCAAGAGCTGGCACGTTATTATCTGATATAAGCCAAGCGCTAGCCGAGCATAAACAAATGCTAGCGTTTGAGCCGCCCTCGTTTAGCCCAGCCGCCACCTTAGGTGGAACTATCGCATGTGGATTTTCTGGCCCTAGACGCTTATTTTCAGGCTCGGCCAGGGATTTTGTCTTAGGCTGCAAACTGATAAATGGCAACGCGCAGGTTGTAAAATTTGGCGGCGAAGTCATGAAAAATGTCGCAGGCTTTGATGTATCTAGGTTAATGGTCGGTGCGATGGGGACTTTAGGCGTATTATTAGAACTCTCATTAAAAGTCTTACCGCTACCTGAAACCACGGTTACGCACTGCTTAAACGCTTAATGTTGATAAAGCTCTTAATCAAATGAGCGTCTTATGTCGGCAATCATTACCGTTATCCGGCTTATGCTACGATGGTCAATGCTTATATGTGCGTTTATCGGGTTACGCATCAGCCTTACATGCTGCAAGCCAAAAGCTAGGCGGTGAAATCTTGCCCAACAACGACATTTGGCAGCAATTAAACGAACAAACGTTACCGTTTTTCCAAACCCCAGATCAACTATGGCGTATTAGCTACCCCCTGCCACACCGCCGTTAGCCCTACCTGGCACTTGGTTTTACGATTGGGCCGGCGGCTTGCGCTGGCTAAAAACGGATTGCTCGTCTGACATTATTTTCAAAGCCGCCGCCGATGCCAAAGGCCATGCGCTGTTATTCCGAACAGAGCGGGAAAAAACCAGCCATTGGCAACCGTTAACTGAGCCGTTATCCGCGCTCAACCGTGGCATTAAGCACGCCTTCGACCCCAAGGGAATTTTTAATCCTCAACGACTCACGCCTGACTGGTAATGCACACTCAACTTGCCGATTTTGTTAAAGCCCTGCCCGAACACGATGAATTACAAAGCATTTTGCGAGCTTGCGTGCATTGCGGTTTTTGCAATGCGGGTTGTCCAACTTATGCAGAACTGAATAATGAACTCGACGGCCCGCGTGGTCGTATTTATCTGCTTAAACAAGCGCTTGAAGGTCAGCCAGTCAGTCGAGTCACGCAACAGCATATAGACCGTTGTTTAAATTGCCGGGCCTGTGAATCAATATGCCCTTCAGGCGTACACTACGGACGCTTAGTCGATTTAGCTCAGCCTATCATCGCACAACAAGTACGCCGCCCATTCAAACAACGGCTGATTCGATTACTCGCGCTACACGTTTTCTCATATAGGCAACGCTTTCAAAGCGCTTTTCAATTAGGCTTATGGCTTAAGCCGTTACTGCCAAAATCACTTAAAGCCAAACTGCATAAACCGGCTAAGGTGGCCTACCCTACTCGCTTACCCACCTCAAACCGAACCATGCTATTACTGACAGGCTGCGTACAACCAACCCTAGCACCGAATATCGATGAGCAATGCATAGCCGTTTTTGCCCGCTTAGGTATTACGCTCATCCCAGTAACCGGCCAATGCTGCGCTGCGCTGCCTTATCATTTAGCCGACCACGAGCGTGCTAAACACTTTGCTCGCACCAATATAGACCTCTGCTTAAGCCAGATAGAACAAGGCGCCGAAGCCATTATTAGCAGTGCTAGTGCGTGTACGCTAATGTTAAAAAACTATGCTGAGCTATTACAATACGACGACGAGTACAGGGACAAAGCTCAACACTTTTCTGCGCTGTGTAAAGACTTAAGCGAAATCCTCGCACAAGAAGATTTACAACGCTTAACGCCAGAAACCAAAACCCTCGCTTTTCATGCCCCGTGTACTTTACAACACGGACAACGCTTAACCGGCCAAGTCGAAGCCGTGTTAACCCGCTTAGGCCACCATCTCTTACCCATAGCCCAAGCCGAATTATGCTGCGGCTCAGCAGGTGTTTACTCACTTTTACAACCCGACTTATCAGCACGTCTACGCGAGCAAAAACTCACCTCTCTCAGCGCCACCAAACCCGAACTTATCGCAACCGCTAATATTGGCTGCTTAAACCATTTACACAACGATAGCATTAGAGTTGTGCATTGGATTGAGTTGTGTTTGTAAAGTCTGCCACATTCCCACGCAATAACAGAGCAACCAAACAACATTTGTTACTAGCAAATAAAAACTTAAACGTTGATAAAAGCAGCAATTCAACTTATTCTGCAAGAGTTGTTTTTTATATAAATATTTTATCTATGGAAGACTTCAAAGGCGCTTATTCAGCAAGAAAAAATGATATTTTTGCATTACCTAGAAATCAAAACCATGCAATTGCTATTTTTCATTTAGGTGGAGTGGCTATTGAGTGTCAATTAAAAGCAATGCTCCTTGTTTATCATAAAATTAGCGATTGGAATAATCAAAGCCATCGTGTCCGAGATTCATTATTTGGAAAACCTATTAAAAATCCAAAACATGACTTAAGAAAAGCCCTTAGTGATATGTCGGATTTATATAATGTCGCTCTAGCAGATGGACAGTTTTTTAGGCATCTTGAAAAAATTATTCGCCCTCTAGGTTCATCAAATCCTGATTACATTAGCTTGCGTTATATTCCGCAAACAACTGAGTCTTTATCAGATTGGCATAATAGTTTTAATTACATTTGCCTCTGGTTACAAAAAAATAAAAGAACAATTCTATGAAAGCTGCAACCCAACTCAGAAAGGCTTTGACTCAGAAGTTTCCCAAACAATTTGAATTGGATATTGGTGAAGGCGGATTTGTTTTACTAACCATTATTTCAAATCGGTTTGACAAAAAAGACCCGAAAAGAACGCTTAGAGCTTGTTGAACCATTAATTAAAGAATTGGGATTAACGCCTGGAATCATAGAGCTTTATACCGCTGAAGAAGCGACCAATGAGGATATTTCAATTTCAAACACAGAAGATGCTGCTCCTTTATCATGGCAAGATGCTGTGGCAATGTTATCTGCAGGTAAAACATCTTTTGCTAAAAAACCTAAGCATTCCATTAAGCGGGTGGTGTTTTATTCCTATAAAGGCGGGGTTGGACGAACAACCGCATTAATTCAAACCGCTTTTCAATTAGCAAGACAAGGCAAGCGCGTTGTTTTAGTCGATATGGACGTTGAAGCTCCAGGATTACAAGCTTTATTACCGCCTACGGGTAAGTCAACTGATGAAGGTTTGATTGATTATCTATGGGAGCGTCAAACCTGCTTTTTTGATGAGCATCATCAGCCACAAATTGAATTAACTAATATCATATATAGCGTTAAAGATAGCCCATCACGTCGCGATTTATTTATTGTCCCCGCCGGGAAAATAGGACAACGTTATATTCAACGCTTATCTATTTTATCCACTGCGCATTTATTTTCTGCAAGCACAGACCCTTGGTATCAATTTGAAGAGGAGCTTTGGAAACAATACCAACCGGATATTATGCTAATTGATGCGCGTACCGGATTAAATGAATGGGGCGGATTATCTTTATTACAGCTTGCTGATGAAGCTTTTGTAGTTTTATATCCCAGTCAACAAAATGCCGATGGAATTTGTTTTGTTAGGAATTTATTAAAAGAATTAACAGGCGTTCAAGCTAAATTAGTTTTATCGCCTATTCCAGAAGGAATTATTGGAGAGGCTTTAATTAAATCAATTAAACCCAGTTTACAATTAATTGAAAATGAAGAACCTATTTTAATTTCCTATAACCCTAATATTGCAGGTAGTAACCAATTTCCAGTTGAAACTGCTTTACCCTATTACGCGCCATTAGCAAACCAATTACTTGAAATTAGCGGCATCGAGGAAACAGCAGTAATACTAGCAGAATCTAATCGCTTAGAATTGATTGAGTCTTTAACCTTTCCTAAAGCAAACGCTGAAAGTATTTTAGATACAGAGTTTGATTTTAATACTATTTTTCAAAAAACTGCCGATTTTGATCGTTTTTTAGATGATTCAGTATGGATAATTAGAGGGCGTAAAGGTACTGGAAAATCAACGCTTTATAAGTTATTTACCCAATACACAGAAATTGCTAAAAAGCGTTCTAGCGGCATATTAAATAACATTGTTATTTTTTCTGGGCATGGTGTTAGTAATACATTTAAACCTAATGCTGATGTCTTTTCAGATATTCAAAAGCAATTAATTATTGATGATTCAGATTGGTTATCTATATGGCGGGCTTATGCATTATTCGTCTTTATCAATCTTATCCAGAATTTACTGAGATTATTAAATCAGCAAAATTAAAACGCCCTATATTCTCGCTTAGAATCCAATTTTAAAGTTACTGGAAATATCGCATGGGAATCCAGACACACGTCTAAATTATTAGAGTTTGCAACTGATACAACATTAAATGGCTTGTGCCGTGATGCTATCACTCATTTAAATAGCTATTTAAGAAGTAAAAATCAAAAAATATGGTTGCTTTACGATGACTTAGACCAAGATATTAGAGAAAACTCAGCTTGGCAACAAGAGGCCCTTGGCGGCTTAATGCGTTTGATTTACGACACTAATAATAACAATTTATACCAGCTTCGTTTTAAGGTTTTTTTGCGCGAGGATATTTGGAGCAATTTTAGTTTTTACTAATAAAAGCCATTTTAGTGATGCCAGAACCTTACTGTTAAAATGGGACAAAGATGATTTTTTTCCGTTTAGCCTATCGTTTAGCTATTGGTGGTTCAGAAAAATTTAAAACGTTTACTCACCGTATTTTGCCATTAGCAGATAATCAATTAGATGAAACTAATGAAGAAGTTTTTGCGCCAAGCTTTATCACCCTTATGGGGTTTGCGTACTCAAAAAAATAAAAATGCTTATGTTTCAACCTGGGTTTACTCTCGTTTAACAGATTCTAGTGACAATACCTATCCGCGTTCATTAACCATTTTGTTAAGTAAAGCCAAAGAATTTGAATTGCAACAGCCTCAAGGGAAATCAGCCCCCACTGATCATTTGTTACGCTGGAACTCTCTCACCAAAGGATTAGAAATAGCTTCCGCAGAAAGATGCGATGCTATTAAAAATGAATATCCTGAGTTATCTGAATTTTTCGATAACATTGGTCAACTCGGCTCTTTATTTAGCGATGAGAAATTCAAAGAATTCTGGCAAAACGCAACACAATTACAAGCACAATTTAATACGTTTGATGCCTTTCTTAAACGATTAAAAGATATTGGTTTATTAGATGATAAAAAATATTCTAAAAAATACAATTATGTTATCGCTCCTATTTATATAGACGGCTTTAACATCAGAACAATGGGGCAGAGGAAATAGAAGCGGATAAACTTAGATTGTGCTGCTTTGAGTTCACTTTACAGGCTACCAACTTAAGTAGGGACAGGGCATTTAGAGCGCAGGACGCCGTAAATACATCCCTGTAGGCTTGGTGGCAGCATCCGTGATGCCAACACCTGCGTTCTAAATGCCCTGTCCCGTGTGGCATTGTCCCGCCTAAAGTGCATAGCCACTTTACATTATAACGACAACATCCCCCAACGCCCGCACCAAAACCACATAAGCCAGTAAATTCACCGGATTGGTTTTACTGTTCTCCAAATATATCTTTCGGTAGCGTTTAAGCGCGGCTTGATCAGCATGTCGTTGCAAATAACCGGCGCAGTTGTCGGCTTCATGGTACAGAATTTGTTTGGCCAGTAAAGCTGTGTATCGCTCGATGTCGGCTTGTAAGGTTGTGCAGACGGCTCTTACCCAATAGTCGCGTAAAGGTGTTTGGGCTAATTGTCTGGTAATATCCTCGATATTTAACGTTTTGCGCACGTCATGTACTGTCAAGCCGATTCTTACAAAATCCTGACCGGTTTCGTTTACTAATAACGCCATAAACGGAAAATCAGCGCATTGGCTGATAAGCGCTAAGGATTCCGCTAATGATTTTGGCGCGCCTTCCGCTTGATAGTGCTGTATTTTCGCTACCAAGGCATCACTAGCATGTTGTTCTAAGTAACCTCGATAGTCGTCCAGCAAACGCCGATAGGTGTTAATCGTTTCGCAATCAGGGTGCAGCCCGGCTTTATGAGCAACACTCCAGTGGCAAAATTCGCTTAAGGTTTGTTCCAGTTCTAGCAATAACCGGTATTGGTGTTCTGCCGGGATGCTATTGTCCAGACAGTAAATCGCATCTCTTAACGCTTCCGCTTGCAGTATTTTATCGAACGTTAAATAAGCGTCGACATATGCCATTAACTGTCCGTTTCCGTTATCGCCTAAGCTTAAAAAACCGCATCCACATTGGTTAATGAGCGCGTTGCTGATAACGGTAGCCTTGATTTCATGCGCTAACGGATGGCCGCTTAAATGAGCGCCGAATTGTTCACGAAATTCTGCCGGAAAATAAACTTGCAAATAGTGTTCGTAACAAGGCTTAGCTAGCTTATCAGTTTTGCTTTCAAGCTGTTGGGTTAAATACATTTTGGCGGCAGACATCAAAACCGCCAGTTCTGGCCGTGTCAACGTTTGACCCGGCCGCGCCTGAATTTCGTCGGTTAACGGGAAGGATTCTACAGCTCTGTCCAAATATCCGGCGGCTTCTAAGCGTTCAGCAACCTGTATGAATAGAGCTGGATTGTCAGCGTTGCGGCGTTGCTCCAGGGACAGACATAAACTTTGAGCATAATTGTCAACCAGTACCGCGTGACAGACAGCATCGGTCAGTTTAATGAATAGACTCTGGTAATCTTCGATAAGTTGAGCTTTATGCAGCTTAGCCAGCAGGATTTTTAAATTGACTTCATGATCCGAAGTATCCACGCCTGCCGAGTTATCAACGGCGTCAGTATTGATGCGGCCACCGTGCAAAGCGTATTCGACCCTGGCTTTTTGGGTAAACCCCAAGTTGGCGCCTTCGCCGACCACTAGGCTTTTAAATCGCACGCATCAATCCGCACATTGTCGTTATGACGGTCGCCCACCTCTTCATGCTTTTCAGTGCTGGCTTTAATATAGGTGCCGATACCGCCTAGCCACAGTAATTCAACCGGCGTTTTCAGCAAATATTGAATCAAAGATTCACCATCAATGGCTTTGAACCGAATACCTAACCATTTTTTGACTTCCTCAGACAGCGGAATGTCTTTATCGGCGCGCAAATACACCCCSCCTCCGGCTGAAATCAAAAGAACGGTCATAATCGTTCCAACTGGAGCCAGGCAGCTCAAACAAACGGCGGCGCTCGGTTAACCCGACATCGCCCGCCGGTGGGTTTGGGTCAATAAAAATATGTTGACCGCTAAAACGCCGCCAATAAGCGAATTTGCGGCGATTGCAACATACCGTTGCCGAACACGTCTCCGTCCATGCTGCCAATGCCAATCACGGTAAACGGCTGGTTCTGAATGTCTTTGCCTAATTCTCGAAAATGCCGCTTCACACATTCCCAGGCGCCACGCGCAGTAATACCCAGCGCTTTATGGTCGTAACCGTGAGAACCGCCGCTGGCAAAGGCATCCCCTAGCCAAAACTGGTAGTCGGCAGATATGCCATTCGCAATGTCAGAAAATTTAGCAGTGCCTTTATCGGCTGCTACCACTAAGTAAGGGTCGTAGTCGTCATGAGCAACGACTTGCTGGGGACTTATAATCTGGTCCCCGCAATAATTGTCAGTTAAATCCAACAAGCCGCGCATAAAGCGCATATAAGCGAGCTTACCTGCCTCGCGAAATTGCGGGTGAGTTGGGCTGAGTTTCACGACAAAGCCACCTTTAGCACCGGTAGGAATAATTAACGCATTCTTGCTGATTTGGGTTTGCATCAAACCCAGAATCTCGGTGCGAAAATCATCGATGCGGTCGGACCAGCGAATACCACCGCGCGACACTTTACCACCACGCAAATGAATGCCCTCCATATTGACGGCGTGTACATAGATTTCGTAGATTGGCTTGGGCGACGGCATATCAATCACGCCTAAACTATCGATTTTAATCGCAATGAAATAATCGTCTTGCTGATTACGTTGGTGAAAATTGCTTCTAACGGTAGCGTCTATCAAATTGAAAAAGGTTCGCAAGATACGGTCTTCATTCAAATTTTCTACCGCCGCCATCGCCTCTAATAATTGCAGCCGTAACGCATATAACACCTGCTCTTCCCTAACCATAGAGTCGCGCCAGGCGGGATTGGGTCGAAAACGTGCTTCAAAATACTCGAACAGTCCCTTAGCAACCTGATGGTTGTTAATCAAAGCCTGATGAATACTAGTTTTAGAGGTATGGTGATCAAGCTGTAGGTAATAGTTACGATACGTGCGCAATACGTCGCAAGCCTGCCAATTCAGGCCGGTGAGCGTCACCAGTTTGTTAATCGAGTCGCTTTCCAGGCGACCACCCATCACGGCTTGAATGGTTTCCAGTAATGGCTGCTCAATTGCATCTAAAGAAAGGTTATGATTCCCAGTAGCCTGCACCACAAAACTTTTTTATAAAAAACGAGCCGTTGTCGATTAATAGGTTAAATTGCACCTGATCCATTACCCGTAAATGCAAGTTTTTCAGCACAGGAATGAACTCATCCAGATAACGGGGTTCCTGGCTATAAAAAATGCAACCGGTAATGGGGAAAGAGTTTATCAGGTTTTAATAAACTAACCGGTTGCCGCGCTGTCGGCGCTGGTAATTTTTCCAGTTGTAACATGTCGCCTAGCGCATGGCGGGGAGAAATCGATAAACGATAATCGTCGGGAAATCCAGCTGCGTATTTTTGCCATAAATCATATCCGAACTGTTTACCACAGGCTTTTTCAGAAAGGCGCTTCAGTTTTTTTGTCCATATTTCATTCGGTTGTTGCATGTTAGCGCGGCCTTCAGTTCAAGTTTTTGATGATTTCCAATACGTTTTCGGTATCGGATTTTGTATAAGTCACGGAATCCATCGTTGAGCGGATAAAAAACAACCCCATGCCCCCTTCCTTAGGATTATCGAAATCAGGTTCTGGCACTGAGTTTAAATCGAAGCCCTGGCCTTTATCGTATACTTTTATGTTCAATACATTCTCGTTCAAGCAAATCGATACTCTAACAATATCTTGTTGATTTTGGTCATTAGCATGTTTAATAGCGTTAGCCGTCGCTTCAGTCAATACCAGATTCAACTGATAGGCTAAAGCCGCTTTATCGCCGGTATAAGTGTCTAATTCCTTAGCGATACGCTCTCCAATGCTGCCAATGAAATCCAAATATTTGGTTTGGGTTGGAATGATGACATCGACTTGTATGATTGAAGGGTACATTGTTATTCCTGAGTTATTCCTAAGCTAGTTATCTGTGACTTCGTTGACGCTATCGTATATTTCAAATACTCGGTTTAATCGAGTCATTTCAAACATAGTAAGCACTTGTTGCTGAATATTAGTTAAGACAAAACGGCCGGATTTAGCCAAAATATTTTTATGCCCAGATAATAATGCCCCTAGCCCTGAACTGTCGATAAACCGCACATGCTGCAGTTGTACAATAATATGATGTTCGCCCCGCTCTATCATTTGCAAAATATAATCTTTTAATTCAGCAGAGTTATGCGCATCGATTCTTTCGTCATCGATATTTAATACATTGAATTTATTTATTTTTTCAATATGTAGGTTCATGGTTTAGTGATTATTTTGTCTGGTTTGAAAATGCTAGCGGTCGTCTCACCCTCTCCAACCTGCCCTCGCCAACAGCCGGTATGTTTTAAGCCTTCCACTTTTGGCAACTCTAATTTAGGATGCCTCATGCAGCAAGCGTTATTTTACATTCTGTATCAATGCGATATAACAACTTGCTAAACAATCGCGCTAATGTATCGTTCGCGCGATTAGCCTGAGCAATATTTACCGGAAGTCGAATGGATAATCTGATTAAAAACCTGTCGTTCAATTTGTTACTCATCAGACAACAGCAAACGGATGCAACTATGAGTGCTCAAATTGTCGGCGTCAATGCCTCCGCTGCCAGTTTATTGGGGTATACAGAAGAGGAATTAATCAATCAACCACTAGCACGGATTTTACCCCATCACGAATTATCGATTTGGCCTGCGGCTTTGGCTAAGCGCAATCAGGCCGACGCTTGTTTCGGCGCCACGGTGCTTACCAAACAACAGCAACACTTTCAGGCCATACTATCGGTTTCGGATTTACCTGGGCAAGTTGGTGAACACAGCGACTTGGTTTTGTTGCTGCAGCCATTAAGGCCCGACAATGATTTTTTGGTGATGCGCCATGTCGTCGAGCAAAGCGCCAGCGCCGTGATGATTACCGATAACAAGGGCAGCATCGCCTATGTCAATCCTAAGTTCTGCGCCATGACCGGCTATTCTGCGGATGAATTGCTTGGGCAAAAACCGTCGAAATTACAGTCTGGCGAAATGTCTAAGTCGTATTACCAAGCCATGTGGGATACCTTACTCAATACCGGTGAATGCCAGGGAGAAATTTTAAATAAACACAAAAACGGCAGCGTGTATTGGGTGCATGAGAGCGTCAGTGCCATTAAAAACAGTGCCGGTGAAATCAGCCATTTTTTAGCCATAGAAGAAGACATCACGCATCGCAAAGCGGTGGAATCGGCGCTGTCAGAAAGCGAGGAGCGATTCCGGCAAATGGCGGAACTTTCCGGCGAATGGCTATGGGAACAAGACCCGCAAGGTTATTATTTGTACAGTAGCACTGCCGTCAATCAAATACTTGGCCTTAGCGAAGAGCAAATTTTAGGCAAACATTACACCCAATTATTAACGTTTCAAGATAAAGCAACTAAAAGCACTGTTTCCAGCAGCCAGCAACCGTTTCACGCTTTGCTCAATCATTATCGGCATAAAGACGGTCATCAAGTGATTACCGAATCAACTGGTTTGCCAATAATCAATGCTGATGGCAAGTTACTAAAATGGCGAGGTGTAGATCGCGACATTTCGGCGCGCGTGCAGTTCGAGCAAGCATTAATCGAATCAGAAAAACGTACTCGGCTGATTATCGAAAGTTCTATAAATGCGATTGTGATTATGGACTCCTACGGGATTATCTCTGAATGGAATCAACAGGCTGAAATCATGTTCGGTTGGTCGGCTAAAGAAGCGATAGGCCAGCGGCTGGATGAGTTAATCATACCCAGCCGCTATCACGAAGCCCATCGGCAAGGCATGCGACACTTTCTGGAGACCGGGGAAGGTCCAATTCTTAACCGGCAAATCGAACACACTGCTAAACGCCGTGATGGCAGCGAATTTCCAGTGGAGCTCAGTGTGTCACCCCTCAAACTCGGCAATGCTTATATTTTTAGCAGTTTTATCCATGACATTTCTAACCGTAAAGCAGCCGAACAACAAATCCGACAAGCCCAAGTAGACTTAGCCATTGCGCAGAGCGAAATCCATATCGCTCAGAAAATTCAGACCAGTTTATTGCCATCGGCACCGCTGAAATCTGAACGATTTGAAATAACAGGCATGTGCTTGCCAGCCGATAAAGTGGGTGGCGATTATTATGATTACTTTTATCAAGACCAACGTCATAAACTCAATATCGTCATTGCCGACGTTTCCGGCCATTCCATAGGTCCTGCCTTATTCATGGCGGAAACCCGTAGCGCATTACGGGTGCAGGCCAACACCAATACGTCTCCTGCCTCCGCGATTAGCGCTTTGAACAATTTCCTGTTTGCCGACTTAGACAAGGCCGATTACTTCATTACGCTGTTTTACCTGCAAGTAGACTTGCTGCAAAACTGTCTTATCTACGCTAATGCCGGACACCCACCACCGTTAATATTCAATCGCCACACCATGAAAATCAAGGAACTAGATGCCGACGGATTAGTCATGGGCATCCAAAAAAATGTCGACTTTGAGGAAAACACGTTACCGCTAACCGCAGGCGATGTGATTTTGTTTTATACCGATGGCTTGACCGAGACGGAAAATGCCGAAGGTGAGTTTTTCGGTTTAGAACGGGTTAAACAGGTCGTAAAGAATCACGTGCTAGAATCGCCACAGAGCATTATCGATACCTTATACAGTACGTTAAGGAACTTTTGCGGACGACAACGCTTTGCCGATGATATAACTGTGATGGTATTTGAATGGCGGTAAACGGTTTTTACGCGAATTACTATTCTTTTAATGGCAACGTAGACAATACGACAATAACCGCCCCACGGCCAAAACCATAACTGGTGGTGAATAGGCTTGCCAGCAAATACACGCGGAACACGCCAGGAAACAGCCCTTGCGCCGGGGGCTGAGCATCCAGTACCGGAAACATTGCTTGCAACATAAACAAACTGGAATTAGTGAAAGCACCCACCACCATACACCAGCGCACCGAGGTTGGCAGCGGAACTTTAGCCGCATAAAAGCCAAACAACAATGCCGACATTAACAAGAAATCCAAGTGTGCCTGAAGCACACGGGTAAATTTACCTGGAAAAATGAGCTTGAAAAACGCTAAATCAAATTTCAAGAACACCATACACCATGCGAGGCATAAAGCCATCAACAGCCATAAGGCGGCGCCTCTGAGCAACAGCACGTTTTCACAAGATAGTGTATTTTTGTTCATAATTCCTCCTAAAGCTTAAGCCGTCACAGATGATGAGTGCCCACTATAAAGCTAATAGAGGTATATTTCTTGTCCGCAACGGAACAACCTATTGACTGGGGCGGTAATAATACGCATCAACAGGCTACAATCCGCCATAAGACCATTAAGCATTGAGAGAGAAGCGCATGGACAACGATATTAACATTTTGCACAACTCAACAACGCTAGCATCCTCGCCAACACAAGCAGTCAAATACTCGACGGCTGATTTTGCGCCGCACATCCGACTAGAGTGGTTGAAAGAAGTGATAGGCCGTGAATACGCTAATGTTGAAATAACGCCGCCCAAGACCGGCGTATTTAATGAAATGCTCATTTACAGTTGGGACAAATTACGCTTGTCCGTTATCCGCTCAAATGAAATCACATTACAGCGCTTGCCACACGAGCCAGAGTTAATCAGTCAAGATGCTTATTTCGCGGTGGTTCACTTGTCTGGTAACTACCGCTTACAACAAAATGGCCGGGAGGTCTTTCTAAAGCCCGGCGACATGACGTTATACGATGCGACATTACCGCACCATATCCGTTGTCCAGAGCCTTTTGCCAAGCTAATCGTTTCTATCCCGCGTCCGTTGCTAAAAGAACGGGTTTCCGGTATTGAGCACTGTACC
The DNA here is from genome assembly GCF_000963695.1 of Methylocucumis oryzae. Taxonomy (GTDB): domain Bacteria; phylum Pseudomonadota; class Gammaproteobacteria; order Methylococcales; family Methylomonadaceae; genus Methylovulum; species Methylovulum oryzae. The sequence goes on along the minus strand of NZ_LAJX01000184.1, from coordinate 1,574 downwards.
GCATTGCATATTCCTGGGCATTTAGGCATAGGGTCAGTGGCGACAAATTTTATTCGCTCCTGTGCAGATAAAGCCAATGAACTGAACGCGCCAGAGTTTTCCACGCTGTCCGAACATGCGTTAGACTTATTGACACTGGCCTTGGCAACCGTGCGACCAGCCTCTATCAATTTATCAACCAGCCGCACCGTCGCCCTTCATAGGGTTAAGACATTTGTAGAACATCACTTGTCTGATTCCGCATTAACTCCTGCGAAAGTCAGCACCGGAACAGGCTTGTCGCCCCGCTACATCAATTTGCTGTTTCACGATGAAGACACTTCATTGATGCGATATGTTTGGCGGCGTAGATTGGAACGTTGCCGGCAAGACATAGAAAGCGACGCTCATGCCGGACGACGTATTTCTGATATAGCTTTCCGTTGGGGATTTAACGATTTATCTCATTTTAGCCGGGGATTTCGGTTGCTGTTTGGTTGCTCGCCGACAGAATGCCGGGAAGCGGCGCATCAGAAATGATTCAACGTCGGTATAACTCTCGCTCGATGTTATCGTAAAACAATGGAGTTCAATAAAATGGCTACACACTTTAGCAGGGACAGGGTATTCAGAGTGAGGGACGCCGTGAATACATCCCTGTAGGCTTGGCGGCAGCATCCCTGCTGTCAACACCCGCACTCTGAATACCCTGTCCCGCCTTACGCTGGTAGCTCAAATCAATAAGGTGATAAGCACTAAAAAGCACGTTACAATGCCCTTCATCGGGTGTTTTAGGAATTCTTATGAGTCCATTATTGGAAATTTTTCTCGCAAGGTGAAGAAATCGTCACCGGTCAAACCGTCGATACCAATGCGGCTTGGCTAGCTCAGCAAGGTGTGCAATTAGGTTTTCAAGTGGCTAGGCATAGTACGGTTGGCGATAAGCTAGACGACTTAATTAGCTTAATGCAAACGATTGCTGAGCGTGCCGATTGTTGTTTTTGTACCGGCGGCCTAGGCCCAACTAGCGATGATTTAACGGCATTAGCGGTAGCCAAAGCCTTTGACTTAGAATTGATTTTTGATGAGGAAGCTTACCATCAAAATGCAAAACGTTTTTTGCCTTAAGACAAAAAGCTATGCCAGAAACAAATCGCAAACAAGCGTTATTACCGTCCGGTAGCTTGCGTTTAGATAACGCGTTTGGCACGGCACCAGGCTTTGCGTTACAACATCAGCGCTGTTGGTTTGTGTTTATGCCTGGTGTGCCGTCGGAAATGAAACCCATGTTTTTACACCAGGCTAAACCGGGTTTACTACAGCGGTTTCCGTTAAAACCTAGTTTGCTGGTAACGCTTAAATCATTTGGTTTAGGCGAATCCGAAATTCAACAGCGCTTGCAAGAAATCGTTATTCCACCTACTGTGCAATTAGGCTTTAGAGCGGCGCTTAACGAAGTGCAAACTAAATTATTATTCGCACCGGATTATCCTGAACTAGAACGCTTAGCATTGCTGAATCAAATTAATGCCAAGCTGGGCGAGGCGGTCTTTGCAACCATTGAGGGTAACGATGACGACACTGACTTAGCCGCA
>NZ_LAJX01000183.1 GCF_000963695.1 Methylocucumis oryzae | reverse complement strand
CGCAATTTCTTTAGCTTTACTGAATTGATAATAATCAGTTTTGTTAGTATCAATGGTGATAGTCAGCATGATAGTTCTCCCACAATGTTTAATATTGGCTTGAACATAGCTTAATAGGCATCACCACATAGGACTATGTAGTATTTACTGGCAGGCTGTGATTTTTAGCCTAACACACAAACATCTTGCTGGATTGAGCCTGCTACGATAACGCCAAAGCTTCTTTGCCGATTTAATACATCCCTAGCCCAACGCTGATGTGTCGTGACTTCACACATCGCATTATGCATTTTAAATACCGCCGGGGCTTGTTCGGCACAAATGCTTAAAGCCATTTGATAATCATCAGCACTCACCGCATACGCAGACTCAATTAATGCGACTTGCTCAGGATGAATCGCTGTTTTCCCAGTTAAGCCATACGCTAAATCAATACGAAGTTCTCTACGCAACGTTTCTATATCATCTAAATAGTCAAATACCGGAGCTGACAGATGAAAGTCATACGGCTTAAAAATCGTTAGTAGCTGCGCAATCACATGCGCTAAAGGGGTGTCATACAGCGTCAAACCACGGGTACGGCGTATGCCTAATAAGTTAAATAAATCGTTGCCGCCTATTCTTAACATCAACACATGCTTAAGTATAGTCTCGTGCAATAAAGCGTCGCGTAACGCTTGCATCGCACCGACATCAAAGACCTCTTTCGTCTCCAATGTAGGCATAATCTTAAAGTTGGTATGAGATAACTGATCGAAATAAGCATTAAAAACGGCTTCATTAAATTTAGGCAGCACAAAGCCATCAATAGTCTCTATTCCAGGTAACTGCAATAAACGCGTCAATAAATTAGGATGGCGTACCCGAATAAAACGAAAACGCGGCTCGGCCGTTGTTTTAAGCGCTGCTAAACAGCGTTTTAGCTGTCCAAGGCTATGCTCTATCTCTTTATTTAATATTGCATCCTCGGTACAAAAAATCATAGTACGCAAATACGGCAGTTTCTCGCCATTAGCAATAGCAATTAAATCTGGCCTATGGGCAGGCATATATAACGGCGCGCCTAACTGCCACGGAGACGCTATTAAATGCGAAGAAGATTGTAAGGTCATTAAAACAGTTCTTTGATAAGGGCTACCGCATGATACTCTAGTTCTGCGTAATAATAGATAGGTACGGACTTTTCCTCAGCCAACCAGCGTAAATGTTGGGTTGTAGGATCGGCCGCGTTTTTTAATAGCAACACGCGCGCCTCACGTCTAAGCAACACGCGAGTCGCCTCACCTATCCCAGGTTTAATGAAATTAACGTGGCTGACTTGATATTGCCGTGCCACCATAGTTAATAAGCGCTGCATACGCTCCTGTGCAGCCACTAAATCTAAACTTACTAATTGTTTAGCATTCAGCCAATCCGGCTCTATACAGGCTAAAACCTGAGCCACAAAATAGCGCGACACATCATATGGGCTAAATTCATCATAATAAACACAGGCATGAAAACCTTGCCCAGCCACTAAGTGCGCATCGTATAACGAGCGACTCACCAAACCTGATACCGTGGCGTTTAAAATACACGAGGGAATTAAATAATCCTCAGTAGACGCTGCATAAGCAGCAGAACCGGACAAATCCGCTAAAACATAAAGCGCTGGAGGAATGACTACCCCCTCGCTTTCAGCAAAAACCTCAAGGCTTCGCTGTAACTGCCTAGCAATCACGCCTTTACCCGTCCATCCATCAATAAACACTAAAGATTCAGGCGCATGTCGCGCCAGAATATAGCGCAACGCATTTAAATCTAAGCCAATATCGCGAATAATCGAGACCGAATAATGCTTGGCATTAACATAAAAATACTCCGCTAACACCTTTTTTCACCATCACACCTACCGGCGTACCGGCGCGCGCCAGCGACACTAAAGTCACCTTGTCTGGTCTTGTGGCGATAATGTGTTGAGCTAACACGAGTACATGTTTAGCGACAAGATGTTTATTCTGCGCTAAGGCTTGCTGAAACAAAGCCTGATAGGTCTCTGGTGGCAATGACTCTTTGCTTAATAGCTGAGAATAATGCTTTTGGCCTGACTGAATCAGCGCTTCTTTCTCTGCAACCGGCGTATCCGGCACCTGGACTCGCGCCAGCAAAAACGCCACATCATCATCGGCATAACTGCCCGAAAACGGTTTTTCATCAACTACCATAAGCCTACCGGTTTTATATTAAGGTTATGCGTCCATAAGCTACCAGTAAAACTTAATGAGTAAAGTTTTACTGGCAAACCCACATATCAACTGACTAAATACGCTTGTCTTTATTTACCAAACCATCCGGAGATTTTACACAAAACATTACTGATTACTCATATAAGAATACCTGCACCTCGTGTGTCCGGGCTACCCGACACATATAAACTCGGTTAGTTTTAAGCAGTTAGCAATGAACACATGGGACTGGTGTTGGGCGCAGCCAACAATTCCGCGTCGCTTATTTACATTAACTTATTGTTTTAAAAGTATTTTTGTTTTTGGCACGATGACTGCTCTAGTCATGCACGAACAGGAGCCAAAATCCCTCTTCAACAACTTACGGGCCATTAGCACTTAACATTAATTTACTAAAACTCGACGCTCACATTTTTAGCCCACGTTATATGGAAATACATTGATTTATCACAGTGCGTTGCAATCAAACTAAAAAACGTGTACATCGAGTAATAACAGAGGTGGAGACTATGAAACAATTTACTTTAACACTAGGCTTAGGCCTAATCATCCAACAACTACTGTTTAACACGGTACTCGCCTGTGATACTGGCCAGTTTGTGTTAGAAGCCATTCCTGATCAAGCAGAAAACGCCGGCACTGTTTCCGTTAACATATCGAGAATCGGCGGAACATGCGGAAAGGCTTGGGCTATCGTAACCACCAGTGACGGCAGCGCAAATGCCAACCAAGACTATTCGGCAAGAAGCCGAAAGCTGATATGGAATGACGGTGAAGGCGGTAGTAAACCTTATCCGATAAGACTTATAAACGATAAAAGCGACGAACCCGATGAACAATTAACTGTTGCTATTGTAGACGCTAAACGCGCCACTATCGCAACCGCTGAACAAAGCATGTTAATTGTTGATAACGATGCTGCGCCCACACTACGCTTCGATACCTCTACGGCTCCAACTATCGAAGAAGGTCAAACGATAGACATACCCGTTGTATTATCCGTAGCTAGCGGCTATGACATTGAGGTCAACCTAAACTACGCCGAAACAGCTAGCAGCCCTGATTTTTCGCTATTACCGGCAAGTGTTATTATCCCTAAAGGTGTTAAAACCCATCATATCTCGCTACAAACTGTCAGCGATGCGTTAACAGAGCAGACTGAGCGCTTACAGATAACCATGAGTTCAGCTAATCATGCCGTACTCGCTAACCCAAGCAGTTATCGCTTCGATATAGTAGACCCGCCTAACCCAGCCTGTCCTAACGATGCGGTGTTATGGTCAAACCCCAACAGTTGGCCTAGCGGCGCAGTACCTGTAGCAGGCGATACCGTGACTATTCCGGCGGGTCACCATATTGCATTAGACACTAATCCTCCAGCCTTAGCCGGTTTGACTATCGAAGGGGCGTTAAGCTTTTGTCGGCAAGATTTAGCGCTAACTTCAGAATGGATACTACTGACAGGTGAGTTACATATAGGCAGCGAAGCTGAGCCCTTTACCCACCATGCCCTCATTACTTTAAACGACACCGATACCGAAGAAAATATTTCGGGCATGGGTACGCGCGGCTTGCTCGTTATGGGCGGGTTATTGGAATTACATGGCAATGCACCTAGCGTTAGTCGCACAAAACTCACCGCCCATGCCCAACCTAACGATACGTTGCTACAAATCGAAAACGAAGTACAGTGGCAAGCTGGCGATGAAGTGATTATCGCACCCACCGATTTTTACGGCATCGCCGCTACCGAACTTAATCACGTTGCAGGCAGTAGCGGCGAGAAATTACTGTTACAAACTCCATTATCCGCGTTTCGTTGGGGCTTATTACAATATCCAACTGAAACTGGCATGAGTTTAACAGATGAACAATTAGTCACACCACCCGCCTCTACCGAACTCGGCGCAACGCCACTGGTATTAGATGAACGCGCTGAAATTGCTAATTTAACGCGCAATATCGTCATTCAAGCGCCAGACGATGAGGTTTGGCAACAACAAGGTTTTGGCGCCCATGTCATGATTATGCAAGCGGGCGCACAAGCACGCATCGATGGCGTTGAATTTCATCGCGTCGGCCAACGGCATCGTTTAGGCCGTTACCCATATCATAGTCATCGTCGCAGCTATGCCGCCGATGGTGCGCTACTCGCCGATGTAACGGGCGATTATCTGCGTAACTCAACAATACATCAGTCGACTAACCGCTGTATTACCATCCATGCGACCAATGGCTTAGAAGTTGCGAACAACATTTGTTACGACATACAAGGCCACGGTATTTTCTTTGAAGATGCGGTAGAGCGGCGCAATATCGTCGAAGACAATTTAATCTTGCATGTGCGCAATCCAGCACCCGATATGGCATTAAAAGTCCATGAATGCTGCGCTGCTGGGCCGACTAGCGGTAGCGGTTCTAGCGGTTTATGGGTTAGCAATCCGGATAACACGGTACGCAATAATACCGCTGCCGATGCTGAAGGCTTTGGTTTATGGATGGCGTTTCCAGCACAACCGGTTGGGCAAAGTGCTAATGTCGCGATGATTCCCAACCGACTCACCTTTGGCAATTTCGATAACAACACCACGCATTCAAACGCGCACGAAGGCATTATGTTTGATGTCGTCGAAACAGATAATGACGGTAACGTAGCACCGTTGCAATATTGGTCAACCAGTGATGGACAGCCCAGCGTTTGGCCGTTCGAGAACCTACGCCGAATCTCCATCACGGGTATAAAAACCTGGAAAAACGGCTCCGGTGGCTTTTGGAATCGTGTCGTTTGGCCGGATTACCAAGAATTTGTTTCGGCTGATAATCATGCGCGCTATTTTGCTGGCTCCGGCGCGGAAGGTAATATCACCCGCTCATTAGTCGTCGGCACCAGCTTAAACAACAGTAACCCACGTCCTAACGCCTGGTTAGGCCACGAAGTCGCCTTCGCCAGCTATCACAGTGCCTACAGTATGTTCGATAACATCGTCGTCAACTTTCCATTACAAACCGGCGGCCCGTTAGTTGCCGGTGGTCGTAGCGGAGCGTTTGATACGTCAGATTATTACATTCGCGCTGTCGATAAAGGCCATATCCGCAATAGCAATAATTTACTGGTAAATAGTCATGGTGGGTTGCGTACTTACGCCGATTTCAACCACTATGTATTATCCGGTGCATTATGGGATCCACAAGGCATTTGGGGCCCCGTCAATCATTGGTATGTTTATGATGAGCCGTTTTTCACGCATAACGCCGTTTGCCAACCGGTAGAACCGATAGGGCAAACCGGTGCGAGTTGCGATGGGGATTATTATGGCGTCGATGGCTTCGTCGTCAATCAAGGCAATGACCCCTTCGATGCCACAATGGCAATAGCCGTTAGCCGATTTGACGAAACCCAACCTGCGCTCTTAGTCGGTCAATGGAATGTTGCCAATGGTTTAGGCTTACAACCGTTTCCGAATAAAACGTCATTTTGCGGCGCGCGGTAATGGGATTTTTCTGCTAGATTTTCCTGAGTATGCATCAGGTCCTGACGATGTGATTTTTGAATTACAAAATATGGATAGCAATGCTGATAGCTTTATATTAGGCGTACGCTATTCAGGAGCGCTAGTTGCCCAAGTTGCAGCCACTAGTTACGATGCCAATACGGTTAACGGCTATTGTAATGACAGCCATTGCCACTCATACACTGCCGTGGATTCTTTAGCCGATGTCATCGCATCTTCTGGCGAGACGTTTTGGCAAGACGAAACCCAGAATATTGTTTGGCTGAAAATTCAAGGCGGCCTAACCGATGCCTACACAGCACCTGAAGACTTGCTACCGTTTAGTGAGCAAGTCTTATACACGCCATTCAGAGTACGGATTCACGATTAAACGCTAAACCCTGGCCATTCACGGGCTACCAACGTAAGGCGGAACAGGGTATTCATAATTCAGGTGTTAGCAGCAGGGATGCTGCCGCCAAGCCTACAGGGATGTATTCACGGCGTCCTGCGTTCTGAATACCCTGTTCCGTCTTAAGTTGGTAACCTCTAACGCGAGACAGGCTTAGCCCAATTGATAACGACTAATCACCGCTTGTAAACTCACACTATCCAATTTTTGATTATCGACTTTTAAATACGCCACAGCATCGGTAGTGTTCAAACGTCATTTCTTCAACCCCTACGATGTTTAATACCTCAGCGCTAAAACGCGTCATTATCAACCTGGGTCAAGCCTTTAATAGAAATCAATAAATTAGCTAAATAACGCGGTGGCTTCATCGTCAACGACACCAATAACCAACTCGCAAGTGCAACTGCGCAAAATAGAAATACTGACGCATCACCGTAATGACTTTTAAACCAGCCACCTAACGCACCACCTAAAAATAAACCAAAAAACTGACAACTTGAATACGCACCCATAGCTGTGCCTTTTAAATCGGCTGGCGCTGTTTTAGAGACCAATGACGGTAACGTGGCCTCTAATAAATTAAAGCCGCAAAAGAATACCCCTAAACACGCAATAATGCCTGCTAACTGCTGATGCAACCCGGCTAAGCCGATTTCAGCCAGTAATAACACCGCAATAGCCCCTATAAAAACCGGCTTCATTTTACGTTTTTTTCTCAGCCAAAATAATAAACGGTACGGCAAAAACCATTCCTAAGCTAAACACGGGCAAGTAAACCACCCATTCATTACCTGGCATTAAGCCTGAACTACGCAATTCCGTAGGCACTACAACAAAAATCGCCATTAACACCATGTGTAAAACAAAAATGCCGTAATTTAAGCGCAATAACTCACCATTTTTTTAACGCATCTAGCATTTGTCCCGGTACAAATTCTGCATCGCGATGCCGTTTAGACTGCTTAGGATTAGGCACGACAACTAACAATACCACTATGGCGAATACCGTTAACACCGCCGTAAAACCAAACACCGCCGCCAAACCACCTAAGCCAGCCACAATAGGCCCTGCGACTAAGCCTGCACCAAACGACAAACCGATACTGACGCCAATCGTCGCCATTGCTTTAGTTCTATGCACTTCTTGCGTTAAATCAGCGACTAACGCCATGACGGCGGAAGAAATCGCTCCCGCACCTTGTAACGCCCGACCTATCAACACGCCCTCAATCGATGTCGATAACGCTGCCACCACGCTACCCGCCAAAAACAATAACAGCCCAGCGACAATGACTTTTTTTTCTGCCTAAGCGATCTGACATTAAGCCAAACGGTATTTGTAACAACACCTGAGGTAAACCATAAATACCCATGGTTAAGCCGATTAATTGCGGTGTAGCGCCCTGAAGTTGCTGACTAAATAACGACAATACCGGCAAAATCATAAATAAACCCAACATGCGTAGTGCATAAATAGCCGCTAACGACAATGTTGCATAACGCTCCGAAGGCGTCATCGGGCTCGTAATATCTTGATAAGTTTGCAAAACCATACTCCTTGTTTAAACGATAGACGGGGCACCGCCAAGTCTGAACAGGACACAGAGCGCAAGTGTCGACAGCAGGGATGCTGTCGGCAAGCCTACAGGGACGTATTTACGGCGCCCTGCGCGCTGTGCCTTGTCCAGACTTAAACTGGGTAGCCTAAACTCGTCAGCCTCTTATACCTTACACAGAAACTGCGATAATCCTTTGATTATAACAACACCTGGCTAGACTAAAGACGTTAAACACAAACCGAAACGTCAAAACCTAATTGCCGAATTTCGTCAGCGAACGCCGCTAATACCTCATACGACAAGGGTTTCAATAACTTAGCCTCAGGCTGCATTGATGGGCGCGCAATCGTATACAACATAATATCTTGTACATTGCATTCATTTTTAATGCTCGCTAATGCCGTCAAATACGCCGATTTTTCAATAACAGATAAACCCTGGCCATCATAATCAACCAGACAGGTTTGCAATTTCGTCGTACACAGCTCAGAAGCAATCACCAAATTGGTCAACGCCGAGCGCACACTTTGAGCCGTATTATTAATACGTTTACGCCCTTGCTCGGTTGCGCTATCGAATTTAAACCAAACCTGCCCGTGCTGACGATGCAATTCCTCAAGGCCTAAACGCACGCGTGGCTGATGTATCAAACTGCCATTAGTAATTAAAACAAAATCACTGCCGGGAAACACGTTTTTGCTGCGTCGCGACTTCGGCAATTTTAGCAATCGCGTCAGGAAACTCAGCTAAACTGGTTGGCTCGCCATTACCGGCGATGGCAATATCTTTAATGACGCGTTTATCAGGTGCAACCTCAAATCTATCGTAAAAATCACTTTGTAAAACATCGGCTAATACACTATGCAATTCCTGCTCTAATAAGGCAAAATCTAAGGCTGGCGCAACACCGACAGTTAAATTTTGCACTTGGCAATAAACACAACGCCAATTACAGGTATTATTAGTATTAAAATTAACACCTATAGATAAACCACCGGCGCGCCTAGAAATAACAGGATACACATAGCGTAACCCTAAAATATCAGCGCGATGGCTGGTAACAGATAACTTAGAAGCCATTGCTTTTCAAACCTTACACAAAACCGTCTATTGTACGGTTTTTATACCCGTTTTCAGACTAGCTACCAAAAAAACACCATGAATAGTCATTTATTTCAAGTCAACACCTACCTTACCGAAGACATAGGCATGGGCGATGTCACTGCTGCCCTAATTCCCGCTCACCTCAATGCCCATGCGACGTGATTACTCGCGAAGCCATGGTCGTTTGCGGTCAGATTTGGTTTAATGCTGTGTTTTACGAACTGTCCGAACACACGTTGATTACCTGGCAGGTAGAGGAAGGCGTAGAAGTTCCGGCTGGCACAGTGTTATGTCACCTATCAGGCAATGCGCGGGTACTCTTAAGCGGCGAACGCACGGCGTTAAATTGGCTACAAACTTTATCCGCAACGGCTACGCAATCCAGAAACTATGCGAATGCAGTCTTAGGCACTGGCTGCACTATTTTAGACACACGTAAAACCCTACCCGGTTTAAGACAAGCCCAAAAATATGCTGTGTCTATTGGCGGGTGCGAAAATCACCGCATGGCTTATACGACGCCATATTAATCAAAGAAAATCATATTTTAGCCGCTGGCTCAATCTCCAATGCCATTACCAGCGCTAGACAACAAAGCCAATTAAGCGTTGAAATCGAAGTTGAAAACTTAGCTGAACTCGAACAAGCTTTAAGCGCTAAACCCGACCGCATCATGTTAGATAATTTTTCGCTAGATGACATGCGCACAGCAGTAGCGCTAAGAAACGCAACAGCAGCTGAAATTAGCTTAGAAGCCTCAGGCAACGTAGAGCTAACTACGATTAAAAACATTGCCCTCACCGGTGTCGATTATATTTCCGTAGGCGCGCTAACCAAAAACATACAAGCCATTGATTTATCAATGCGAATACAACTGATTCAAGAATAACGGGCAGTTATGATAACCATTGAATTCAATAGCACAGAATTTCATCCCTATTTACCGGAAGATTGCCAAGTCAACCCCGGTGCCTATGGCTTTGAACTTGTGCTCTGGTTATCACAAGCCTTAATGGCTAAAGGTATTATCACCAGCTATCCAGTAAGCGAAGATTGGGGTTGGTTTATAGAATACGTCGAAGCCGACAACGAATTCATGATTGGCTGTAGCTCGCTAGCTGAATGCGGCGAAGGTTATAAAACCAATGCCCTAGCCTGGCGCGTGTTCATTAAACAATACCTACCTTGGCATGACTGGCAAAAAAAGCACGCCAAGCCCGAAATCACAAGGCAATTAGCGGACGCTATTATCGAAGCACTTACCGAAGATGGCATTCAGATAACACAGGGAGATTGACGATAGCGCGGCGGTTAAACAGGATTGTTTAAGCGCGTTACCCTGTGCGAAGATGGCAACTACTACAGAGAACGATCCTATGGCTTTACAACCGCAATCCGAGTCTGATGGCATTGCCATGACTGAGCAAGACTATTTAAGAACAGAGCTTCATGCTGAAGTCCGGCATGAATATATTAATGGCCGTGCCTAAATACTGATGGATAAGACCATCATCGTACCTAACCGAATAATTAAGCGCTGCTCCCTCGCCCATATCACAGCGCAATAAATCAAGACCATGCCGCAAGTCTGCCATATCAGCTTTGGTTGCAAAATCAGATTCAGTTTGCACTTCAGAAATACCTATATCTTTCAATTTACGCTCTGACTGTAATTATTCTGACCCCGGTTATTCGTTGTGCATTATTGTAAGCGTAGTAGGTATTTTGTCACTGCCCCAAAATGAAGCCTATGAAAAACTATAACCGTTCGAATTCAAAACGCCTAAGTGACGAATCAGAACATATTATTCATTCATACGCGAGGTATTCATTATGAAAAACAGACTATTAAACAAATGGTTTAGAATTGGCGCTAGCACATTATCGACTGCTTTGGCTTTAGGCTTAACATTCAATGCAACGCTTACTGAGGCTCGTGAATCCAGAGATCCATTAGCCAATGTGATGTGGGTTAACCACTTTGACTTACTTCCGGGCGACACTAGTGATATTACAACGACTTATGACTCTACCAGTTCTGGCGTAGGCGGTGGTTTGACCGGCTTGGTGATTCAATCATCGTCAGTAGGCGATACTTTCCCACTAGGCGGCAATAAAGTCGTACACATGGCTTTAGATTTGCCAAAGCAAACTAAAAATTTATGGTGTAAGAGTTTGTTATGAGAACTCTAGCAAAGCCAGTTTTATTAGCCAAATTCGCTTGGCTCAAGTGCAAAATCCGCCTAGCTCAGCTCTTGTAAAACTGGATGACGCCACTGATTTAACCGATCCAGGCCCAGTTTGCGTAAACAGCGCTAAAGTGTTGCCTGCGATTAACTCTAAAGATGGCTCTGTATTACTATCATTACGGGTTAATACTGATGATGTCACAGATAAAATTGTCATTCGTGCACTAGGTTTGTTTGTGAATCCTTAAACCTAAATTGAGCCGACAAGACTTGTTGCCAAACGACACTTCAGACTTTGATGATTCGGCGTAACGTTATCGTTTACGCCGTTTCTTCTTTTATTCGCATTAATGGTTTCTCGACAGTAAACCGCCATCGGTATGCTCCGAAGTTGGCGGATTGCCTGGCGGCTAGTCCGCCTTACCGCATTCAGATAACACGAGGAGATTGACAATTAGCGCGGCAGTTAAACAGCGTTGTTTAAGCGCCTTAATTCCTATGCGAAGACGGCAACCACGACAGAAGACCATCCTATGACTTTACAACCGCAATCCGAGTCTTATGGCATTGCCAATAATGACGCCATTTATATGACTTTTGCACTTGTACCTTTGAGAAATATTACAATTATTTCTATAAAAAACAAAAGCTTGTTTTATAATTGTGCGAGAATGAGAAAAAACTTATTAATTGACGCAGCTTTTGTTCCACAACCTACATGTTAAAATCAACAATAACTAAATAATCTAAGCAGAAGTAATCATGCGGCTAGTGCGTGTACAAATCCCTGAATTCAGGGCGTTAAAGAACGTGGATATTAGCTTTGAACCGGAATTTACTCCACAGGTGTTTCCATTAGGAAGCTTGAATGGCGGCGGAAAAAGTACGTTGTTGCAGTTAATTTTTGTCTTATTGAGTTTAGAGCCAAATTCTTTAGGAAATTCCCAATTAAAAAACTCCTACTTTAAAGAGTTCTTGTTCAACCTAGCAGATAGTGCCGCTAAAAAAAATGAAATTAATAGACTGGCGACTATTATGTTATTGAATAACGAAGGTAAAAAAATTGAACTTAGCTATTTTTACGGTGATTTATCGGAATCAGAAAATTATTTCAAGAACGTTGCTAACACTGGAAGATTTTTTATTTGGTTTCAGTACATTTATGGAGGAATCCAACCCACTGGTTTTGTGGCAGGCGCTAATATTGCTGAAGAAGACAACTCGTTGAGTATTTCTCATTTATTTAATAAATTCAAAGAAACATTAAATATCATTAGTAAACAAGTAGTTTTAATATCTCCTTCAAATCAAAGCTACTTATTCGCAACCCAAGAAGAAAGGCGTTTGTTGTATACGTCTGACGGTGAGAAATCTTACGACCAAGTAATCAAACGCCTAAAAAAGTGATTACCCTAATTTTTTCACCTACGATTTTATTGATGTCTTAACAGAAGTTTTTCCGCCTTGCAAGGGATGAAGATTTTAAAGAAAAAGTTGAAACGGGTATTTATGGTACTCATTACGAGCAATTAGAAAATGCGATTAATAATCTATTTATTGACGGTAAAAAAATTATTCCCTTAACCATCGAGCAAAAACGTCATACCAAAGATGCCATCCAAAGCATGGGCTTTAAACTACTCTCCGGCGAAGAAATTTATCCTGAAGATTTAAGCCACGGCGAACTAAAAAGGCTAGCTATTTTTGTTTTAATCAAATACCACGAAATTCATGATTCGATTGTCTTAATAGATGAAATAGAAAACGGCTTCCACCCGGATTGGCAATATCAAATCGTCCGTGATTTAGTTCAATGGGGTGAAAATAACCAATATATTTTAGCCACTCATTCTTACGAGCTTTGTAATGCATTAACCCCTGCTCATGTTAAAGAACTCGACCCTAAACTCGTCAACAACTAACGATGAGCCTTTCAAAAGACGCTTTGCAACAGCATTGCCAAACAATTATTAATTCTCCTCACGCCCAAAATAAAACCGTGATTTTGTGTGAAGGAAATATCCAGGCTGTTCAAGGCCGCGCATCTCCGTCATCTTACCGGCAATTGCAAAAACTGCCTGACGCTAATTTTTATAAGGCCTGTGTCCCTGATTGGTGGCAACAAAAACGTCCTGAGTTTTTTGTCTGCGGAGATAGGCAAGATGTGGTCAACACTTATTTTGCATTGCAACGGATAGATTGCAATGGCACGAGGTTTGATAAAACCAGGTTGTTTGCGATTATTGACTTAGATTTAACGCTCTGTAAGTTCGCCGATAGCCATCCCGTACCAGATAGCGAAACCTTGTTTCATACGCTTTATCAACAAGGCAAAATCAATCGACAAGCCCTTATCGACCATGCAATTTTTTGTCACTGGCTTAATTTACAAAGAAGCGTATTTTTAATCCCTGATTTACAGTGTGTATTTGATGCTTATGCCGCAGCTGTACATTACAAAAACAGCTCGGTGAATTTACAAAAAATTTACCAAGAAATGCTGACTAATTTATCTGAAGATAAAAAAATATCCAAGAACCTACGCATTTTCCTCGTGCATACGAAAGAATAAAACATTGTGTAGATTTGGATTTGGCTAGCATCAGCGATTTACAAGCCTGTTGGTCACCGGCATTTACTTCGACTACTGAACCCACTCCACAAGAATTAGTTTTTGCACTCCTGAGCATCCATCAAGTAAAAAGCTATTGGCAAGCCTTTGCACCACCGCAAAACAGCGGTATTCCTCCCGAACGCTTTGAAGAACAATTAACCTTGGAAATTGCCAATTTTTATGCCCGACAAGCGCGTAACAGCGATCACCATATCCCCTGCTTTTTTGATGCGCTATTAAAACGTTCTCAACTCTGACGCTTTATTTAGCTAAGGATTTATTACACTCATACCCTATCAACCACCTCCCCCAACAATACTGTTGACTTTAGCCAGTAGCACCCATTTTCTTAGCCCGCTTTTCTTTCCACTTATTAGGAACGCCTTTATTAACACGAGGTTTTGATGGCTTGGGCGTCTTCGGTCGGTAATAAACAACTCGTCGAATAGAATCAACTAACTCGAAGAAAAAGAGTT
>NZ_LAJX01000182.1 GCF_000963695.1 Methylocucumis oryzae | reverse complement strand
GCTTCGGCTTGCCAGTCGTTGAGCTCGGCAAACGCGGTGCGTAAACGCATGAAAATATCTTCGACACCTGGGGCAAGGTTTTTCTTGGCTGCTTTTTCGTCGTAGGTAGAAAAAAATCTTGATAAAAGTAACGGCTTGCTTCTGCCATATCGACTAAAGTTTTACAGCGTTCGCGTTGCACTTTGACGAGATCAACTAAGTCTGGGCCATTGTTTATATCGATTTTTAAATGTTCAAAGTGCCAGCGCAAATGCTTAGCCACATGGGCTGGCTCACTGCTCATGATGTAGTGATGATTTAACCAAAGCAGCTTGTCCATATTAAACGTTGACGCCGAGTTATTCACATCTTCTAAGGCAAAATGCTCAATCATTTCGGCAATAGAAAAGACTTCTTGGTCACCATGCGACCAGCCTAAGCGTACTAAATAATTTAACAAGGCTTCGGGTAAATAACCTTCGTCACGAAATTGCATGACGCTAACCGCGCCGTGGCGTTTAGATAAGCGGGCACCATCTGAGCCTAAAATCATTGGTAAATGCGCATACTGAGGAATAGGCGCGCCTAAGGCTTGCAAGATATTCATTTGTCTTGGCGTATTATTGACATGGTCATCGCCACGAATGACATGAGTGACGCCCATATCCATATCATCGACGACGACTGTTAAGTTGTATGTTGGCGTACCATCGGCGCGGGCAATAATTAAGTCGTCCAATTCTTTATTGGCAACAACAATCTTTCCTTTCACTAAATCATCGATGACAACAACGCCATCAACAGGATTTTTAAAACGCACAACGGGTTCGCGTCCTTCGATAACGCTGTTACCATTGCGACATTTGCCGTTATAGCGCGGCTTTTCTTTGTTAGTCATCTGCTCTGTGCGTAATTGCTCTAATTCTTCTTTGCTGCAATAGCAATAATACGCATCGCCTTGGTTTATTAATTGTTGAATGACGGCTTTATAGCGGTCAAAGCGCTGGGTTTGATAGTAAGGACCTAAATCATAGTCTAAGCCCAACCAGTCCAGGCCTTGTAAAATAGCATCGACGGATTCTTGGGTAGAACGCTCTAAATCCGTGTCTTCTATGCGTAAAATAAATTGGCCGCCTTGTTTGCGCGCATATAGCCAGGAAAATAAAGCTGTGCGAGCACCGCCAACGTGTAAGTAGCCGGTGGGGCTAGGTGCAAAACGTGTAGTAATCATGTTTATTAGTTATTCGATAACAGTGATGCCGCCCATATAAGGCTGTAAGGCTTCAGGGATGTGAATGCGCCCAGCTTTATCTTGGTAGTTTTCCATAACGGCAATTAATGTTCTACCTGCTGCGAGTCCTGAACCATTTAAAGTATGGACTAACTCTGGTTTGCCGGTTTCTGGGTTACGCCAGCGTGCTTGTAAGCGCCGCGCTTGAAAGTCTTTGAAATTACTGCAGGATGAGATTTCTCGGTAAGCGTTTTGACCGGGTAGCCAGACTTCTAAATCGTAGGTTTTAGCCGATGAAAAACCGGTGTCGCCTGCGCATAACAGCATTTTTCGATAAGGTAATTTTAGCCGTTGCAAAATAACTTCAGCATGGCCGGTTAGCGTTTCTAGTGCAGCAGGCGATTCTTCAGGCTTTACGATTTGCACTAATTCGACTTTTTCAAATTGATGTTGGCGAATCATACCGCGCACATCGCGTCCATAAGCACCGGCTTCACTGCGGAAACATGGGCTATGACAGACATATTTTACCGGTAGTGTTTTGGCGTCTAAAATCTCATCGCGGACAATATTAGTGACCGGAACTTCTGCGGTAGGAATCAAATAATATAACGGGTCAGTGCTGGCTTTAAATAAGTCCGCCTCAAATTTTTGGCAATTGCCCCGTGCCGCGTAAGCTATCAGCGTTGACTAAATAAGGCACATAGGTTTCTGTATAACCATGCTCACTGGTATGCGTGTCGAGCATAAATTGGATAATAGCTCGCTGCAAGCGGGCTAAGGCTCCGGTTAATACAACAAAACGTGCGCCGGAAATTTTTGCGCCTAATTCAAGTTCTAAGCCTTTACCAGCGCCTAAATCAACATGATCTTTGGCCGGAAAATCAAATACAGGTGGCTCACCTATGCGAGACACTTCAAAATTAGCCTCTTCGTTTTTTCCGTCAGGTACAGATACATCTAAGATATTAGGGATGGCTTCCATAATCGCAGTCATTTGGTCTTGAATGTCTGCAAGCTTGGTTTCCGCTGCTTTTAATTCATCGCCTAAATGCTGTACTTCAGCTAATAACGGTTGCACATCTTCGCCTTTAGCCTTAGCCATACCGATGGCTTTCGAGCGGCTATTGCGTTCGTTTTGCAACTCTTGAGTTTTAATTTGAATCTCTTTACGCGCAGTTTCTAGCGCTGAGAAGTGTTCAGTATCAAAGGGAAAAGAGCGTCTGGCTAGTTGCTGCTGTACATAGTCCAGTTCCGATCTAAATAAACGCGGATCTAACATAATGACCTAAAAATAGTTACCTAAAAGTAGAGTGAAAAACTAAAACTGTTTTGCGCCTATAATACCTAGACTGATAAATAATAAGCAAATCAAACTATTACCGGCGAAGTTAATAATTAAAGAAAAAGCATGGGTATTGATATGATGGCCTTGTTCGAGTAGCGACAATAACACATAAAAGCCGGAAAAGAGCAAATAAGCGCCTATGGTAACAATAAGTAATAAAAGCTGTTGTTCGGGTACGAGCTGAATTTTGCTTAATAATAATTGCAGTATTAAACCGATTAAGAAGGCGCCAATTGCATTGACTGAGACTAGGGCATACGGAAATAACCCTGATGGCCAATGCCAGCTACCGACTGATAACGCTTTTCCTAACAGTAAACCTAGCCAAACAGCAAATAAACAACAGGTTACGCTGGCAAAAACATTAAGCAATGCTTTGTTTAATTGGTCTTGCTGTAATAACAACACGGTTTCCAACGAAAACGTTGAAAACGTGGTAAACGCACCAATAAAACCGATTAAAATCGCGGCCCGGTATTCGACGGTGAATCCGACTCTATGCAAGACTAAGGCTTCGGTTAGCAAACCTAATAAAAACGAGCCGAAAATATTAACCGCTAATGTGCCGTAAGGAAATTCGCGCCCTAGCCAATGATAAATGCCTGTTGAGACCATAAAGCGGATTAAAGCGCCACAAGCACCGCCTAATGCAATGGCAAACAGCTGGCTCATTTGTTATTGCTTGCAACAATAAAGTGCTTGCGGTAATAACGCAATTCTTCAATCGAATCAATAATATCATCTAATGCTTGATGCTTAGATTCTTTCGTAAAGCCTTTTTTCAGTTCAGGTGCCCAGCGCGCGACTAATTCTTTAAGCGTAGACACGTCTAAATTACGATAATGAAAAAAAGCTTCTAAATTAGGCATATAGCGTGCAAGAAACCGTCTATCTTGTCCAATGCTATTACCGCATAACGGTGAAGTTCTTTCCGGTAGCCATTGTTTTAAAAAATCTAGCGTTAATTGCTCGGCCTGTTGTTCAGTAATCGTAGAGGCTTTAACACGCTCGATTAGTCCGGATTGGCCGTGATGTTTTTGATTCCAGTCATCCATAGCCGCTAATACCGTATCGCTTTGATGAAGGGCGAAAACAGGCCCTTCGGCGAGTATGTTTAAATCTTTGTCAGTAATGATTGTTGCAATTTCGATAATTAAATCGGTGTCTGGGTTTAACCCGGTCATTTCTAAATCAAGCCAAATAAGGTTTTGATTATCCATAGTCTATAGATTCCATTGTCTGAAAGGTTCTGATTAGTGTAGCATTGGCGATTATTAACGTCTAACTCTTACAGCCAAGCATAATACCGATGAATACCTTTTCTCTGTTTTTTATCAGCGCGTTACTTATCTCATTTGGTGTGGAATATTGGTTATCGCTACGCCAAAGCACTCATGTCAGTCAACACCGCGATACGGTTCCCGATGCGTTCAAGCAAAGTGTCTCGTTGTCAGCCCATCAAAAAGCCGCCGATTATACGCTGGCTAAAAGTAAATTAGGCGATATTGAGCGTATTATCGGTGTCATTTTGTTATTACTGTTGACGCTAGGCGGTGGTGTTAATGCCGTGTTTAGTTTTTATCAACAAACGCTGTCTAGTGGATTAACGGCAGGTTTAGCTGCGATTGCGACATTAATGTTGATTATGGCGCTGTTGGAACTGCCTGTTAGCGTGTATCAGACGTTTGTCATTGAAGAGCGTTTTGGTTTTAACAAAAGTAGCGTACAGCAATTTGTAAAAGACCATCTGTTGCAAATGGTATTAAGCGCGGCAATTGGTTTACCGCTATTAGCATTGATTTTGTGGGTGATGGAATCGGTGTCTAATTGGTGGTTATGGGCTTGGGCGATTTTAATGACATTTTCTATTTTAATGAGTTGGTTATATCCAACCATTATCGCGCCTTTGTTTAATACGTTTACGCCGATTGCCGAAGGTTCGCTAAAAAATAGGATTCAACAGTTATTAGAGCGTTGTGGTTTTAATAGCCAAGGTATTTTCATCATGGATGGTTCAAAGCGCTCCGGGCATGGCAATGCTTATTTCACAGGCTTAGGTAATAACAAACGCATTGTCTTTTTTGATAACTTAGTTAACTCACTCGATGAAGAAGAGTTAGAAGCAGTGCTAGCACATGAATTAGGTCACTTTAAGCGCAAGCATGTGATAAAAATGTTAATCGCTAATGCTGTCATGACGCTGGTTGCTTTTGGCTTATTAGGCTGGTTAATCGACCAAGCTTGGTTTTATCAAGGCTTAGGCGTGGCGAGTGAGCAACAATCGAATGCTTCTGCGTTGTTATTATTTATGTTAACGTCACCGGTTTTTACTTTCTTTATCCAACCAATTATGACGTATTGTCAGCGTCAATTTGAGTTTGAAGCCGATGATTTTGCTTCTGCAAAATGCTAAAGCTAGCAAATTGATTAGTGGTTTAGTCAAGTTGTATGAGGAAAATGCCAGCACGTTAACGCCAGACCCGCTTTATTCTGCTTTTCACTACAGTCATCCGCCAGCGGCTATTCGTATCGCGCATCTACAAACAAAAGCGTAATGCCCGCTTTACTACAAGGTCTCGTTATTGCGCATTTAGGGCAAGGGATTGCCGTTGAACATGAAGGCCAGGTGATACTCTGCCAAACACGTAGACGCTTAGAGACCGTTGCAGTAGGGGACACTGTTTTATGGGAGAGTACTAGCCTGGATGCAGGTCGAATTGAGCAGGTTTTGCCGCGTCGTTCAGTATTATTAAGACCTGCGCGCGGCAATAAAACCAAACCGGTTGCGGCGAATATCGACCAAGTGTGTATCGTGTTTGCGATAGCGCCGTTATGTGATTTTTTGCTTCTCGATCAATATCTTGCTGTTTGTGAACACAACCAATTAACGGCGACATTGGTATTAAATAAATGCGATTTAGTCGATACTGAGCAATTAACACCGGCTTTAGACGATTATGTTAATTTAGGTTATAACTTACATCGAGTTACTGCGTTAACGCCAGAAGACGCGAGTTTTATCGCGTTAAAACAAGCGATTAGCGATAAAGTCAGTATTTTCACCGGGCAATCCGGTGTCGGTAAGTCCTCGTTAACCAATGCTTTAATCCCAAATAAGGCATTAAAAACCAATACTATTTCTCAAACATCAAAATTAGGTCGGCATACCACGACCGCAGCGACTTTATATCATCTGCCCGAAGGTGGCGATATTATCGACAGTCCAGGTGTTGCTATTTTTGGACTAGCGGAATTATCGGCGGCTCAATTAGCTTACGGCTATCGAGAATTTCAACCGCTACTAGGGCAGTGTCGGTTTAATGATTGTCGTCATCTGCACGATAAAGATTGTGCAATACGCGACGCAGCCGAGACTGGCCGAATTTCAATGGCGAGATACCAGCGTTTTTGTAAGTTATTAGAGAAAATGGCGCTTATTGCTTAGGTTGCCGCTATTCGGCTTTTAACGTAGTAGCTTGTACAGGTAGTGTTAAACCAACGTACTAGCGTCATAGTACACATTTCTTTAGCACTACAGGCCACATTTATGACGGAGTAGGGCGTTTAGAACGCAGGACGCCGTATATACATCCCTGTAGGCTTGGTGGCAGCATCCCTGCTGCCGACACCTGCGTTCTAAATACCCTGTCCCGTCTTAAATTGGTAACTGGGCTACAAGCGGGTTATGTTTTAGACCGCACATATTGTCGGAACTCATGCTCCAACGAGCGATACAATTCAGCGACCCAAGCGGGATTATGACCAATAGACAATGGTGCTAGCCTAGGATCGGTGGGAGCTATGGCTATCCGAACGTTGTGCAAGCCAACATCATGCACGAGAACGAATAGCTCTTCGATAGCGTCGTCTCCCATAGCAAGACAGCCGATAGATACCGATTTGCCGTGAATGAAGATATTGCTGCCTGGTTGCGTTCTGCCTTCAGCGTGTGCGTGTTGGCTATCGAAATTATTAGGATAATTCAGCTTCATAGAAAGATAAAAGCTACTGTTCGGATTAAGTCCTTCAATTCGATAAATACCTTCCGGAACTTGCTTATCGCCTTCCCGAAGTTTGGGACCTGATACGCCGCTTAATGCCTTAATCTTGTATCGGTGAATGAATGCTGGATGGTTAGCATGGCCCGCCCAGACTTCAAGATAAGCCGAATCTTTTAGCGCAAGCATTGTCAGCTCATTTGGTGGATAGGCAACCTGTGCAGCAGAGAAATATACCGCCATTCTGTTTCGGGTTTTTGAACCTATCGACGTGATAACATCGGCGACGCTACGCTGACCAGTAAGCTTGACAGTCATAGGAACCCAAAAGCTCCGACCGTAGAAATAAAGGCTAGTAGCTGCCGCGAAAGCAACAGTAGCGATAAGACCCGCAAGTTTAATTTTACGATGCATAGCGGATTACCTTGACCAATAGAGGAGGTAGCCATGGTGATTGGCTGGATTTGGCTTCTAGCCAAAGTACTTTTGGGTAAAACGGTCATGATCTACCATGTGATAGATAAATTGCTCAACGAAGGCGTAGACGCTAAGCAAATTTTATATGTATCACTAGAAAACGCCGTTGTACACAGGGCTTTCTTTAGAAAAAATCGTTAATCTTTTTCAAAGTGAATTTAGCCATAAGCGGCATGATAGCTTATTCATTATGTTTGATGAAATCCAGTACCTTCCTGGTTGGGAAGTACATTTGAAATCACTGGTCGATTCCTACCCAACGTACAAATTCATTGCTACGGGTTCGGCGGCAGCGGCATTAAAGCTCAAAAGCAGAGAATCCGGGGCGGGGCGTTTTACTGATTTTTTATTGCCGCCGCTGACATTTGCGGAATATTTGGCGTTTATTGGCAGAGTTGAGGATTTGATTGTCCCTGAGTCTAAGCAATATGAGTGGCAAGAAAATTACTTGAATGCCAAAAACATCTATGAACTCAATAAAGAATTTATTAATTACCTAAATTTTGGCGGCTATCCAGAAGCGGTATTTTCAAATCCTATCAAGCATGATAGCTCCCGATATATCAAAAGCGACATCATAGATAAAGTGTTGCTTAGAGACTTGCCTAGCCTATATGGTATTAGTGACGTACAAGAGCTAAATAAATTGTTTACCACGATTGCCTATAACACAGGCAATGAAATCAGTTTAGATAGCTTATCGAAATCATCCGGTGTATCGAAAAATACGATAAAAAAATACCTCGAATATTTGGAAGCGGCATTTTTGATAAAAATAGTCAACCGCGTTGATTTTTCATCAAAAACCTTTAAGCGGGCTACTACATTTAAAGTGTATTTAACTAATCCATCCATGCGGGCGGCTTTATTTGGCCCGGTTGATGATGAACATCAAGCAATGGGCGCGTTGACAGAGACCGCCATTTTTAGCCAATGGTCGCATAGCGACACTATTGATAACTTACATTACGCTAGATGGAACACAGGGGAAGTGGATATTGTTTGGCTTCATTTTGCCACGCAAAAGCCAGCGTGGTGTGTGGAGGTGAAATGGTCAGACCAACCTTGTTCGGATTCAAGGCTATTAAAAGGCGTAATAAGCTATGCAAAAAATAATGGCATAAAATGTGTTCGAGTAACGACTAAAACCATTTCAAAAACGGGCTGTTATGATGATGTGGAAATCGAATTTCAACCTAGTGCGGCTTATGCATATACGCTAAGTGCCAATATTTTAAATGAAAAAGCACTCGAAAAGCGAGTAGCAAAGCTATCTGTGCAGTAACGAAATCTTATCATTAATCCTCCGTATTTTACGCAGGGACATCGGTCGATAAAGCCGTCGAGCAATTACGAAAGCAAAACGGTCACGGTAAAGCGGTGCTGGTGTATTCCTCACGGTTGAGTGTCAATGTTAAGCTATTTATTGCATCTCATGTTTAAAGTAACCCGCTTTTTTTACTTTAGAAAGCGAATTGTAAGAACATCCTGAGCCAGTTCGCGCGTTCAGAGAGGCCAGCCTGCGCGTTTGGCGCTATGCGATGCAACATCAGGATGAAATCATCCAGCTTTATTTACAGCCAATTTAGCACCAGTGTCCATATTAGCCTTTATCCAGACGATGCAACAGATATTAATCAGCTAATCCATATTGCAGACCAACGCATGTATCAACATAAGTCATCAGCTACTTAGTTTAACAGTACGGTTGAATCTACACTGTCTTGCTTCAGCTTGTTTGAGCATAGCGTTGATAGAGCATCGTCAACATATCGCATTCGTCTTGGTTAGGTTTGGCCCAGCCGTTTAGGCCTAAGTCAGCCAGTACTTGCCGACCTTGGCTGTCTAAGCTCATATCTAATAGTATTTCGCTTAATTTCAAGCC
This sequence comes from Methylocucumis oryzae, assembly GCF_000963695.1. GTDB lineage: Bacteria > Pseudomonadota > Gammaproteobacteria > Methylococcales > Methylomonadaceae > Methylovulum > Methylovulum oryzae. The sequence continues at coordinate 1,481 of NZ_LAJX01000182.1, read as the reverse complement.
CATCTCGGTTTGTGCAGGCGAGGTGCAGAATAAATGGCAGGCAAATGCCGTTTCGCTTTGGTCGATTTGGCGTAGATTTTTTCGGGTTAAGCCGGATAAGCCTTTATAGGTTTCGCTTAACATGAATAAAATGTCTGCTGAGCCTTTTAACAGCATTTGTAACGCTTTAATGTCATGACCTGAGAATAAATACTCGATATTGGCTAAACTAGGTTCGCTTTCTTCTAGTAGAAATCTACCGAGTAAATAAACAAAACTGTCTGGGGCGGCGGTGACGACTTTGCTATTTTTAAAGTCGCTGAGCCGTGTTCTGGTTTCATCTTCTCGTACCAGTATCGTGACTTCGTCGGCTTGGTCGATGGGGCGTAGCAAGGGCATGAATTGGTGTTCTAGCATTAACCGAGTCGCTTCAAACGGTTTGGTAAAGACAATATCCATGTCTTCTATATGCTTGCGCCGTTCTGTCATGGCGCCGTGCACAAGCTCCATGTGTATTTCTCTACCTAACTGGCGCTGTAAATAGGTATTGAAGAAATACCAGCCGTTCATTTGTTGGCTGCTTTGCGCGCTTATCCATAAGCTGAGTTTTGACGTGTTATTCGCCTGTCTAGCCGTATGCAGTTGTGCAGTAGATGCGGCTAAGGTTTTTGGTGTGGTTACAGGTAGCTCAGGTTTGTTGGGTAAGGGCTGATCGGTTAAAAAGCGGTTTAAACCAGTCATTTTAAACAGTACGCTAATCATGCGATTAGCATTGATGACCCGCGTTGTAATATTGTTTTTTTGCCAATGTTCAAACAGTTTTAATAATTGCGCTAAGCCCATAGAGTTCACGCGTTGCACACCGGTAAAATTGAGCTGTACCGCGCAGCCTTCAGGTAAGGTATAGAGGCTTTCTAGGACAGTTGTAGCGTCAACATCAATCACCCCTGTAAAATCAAAACGTTTGTGCTAGCGCAGTCGCCGACGGCGTTGGGCTGTAGAGTAAGCCTTTGGCGTTAAATATATCGCTGCTAGGTGCGCTAATAACGCTGGTTTTTTCAAAGCTCGTCGCTGGTGAGTTAGGTTTTACCGGGCTATGTGTCTCACTTAAGAAGCGGCTGAGACCGGTCATTTTAAATAACACCGTTATCATGCGGTTAACATTAACGACTTGTATCGTAACGCTGTGTTTTTGCCAATGTTCAAATAGTTTCAGTAACTGGGCTAAGCCCATAGAGTTAATTCGTTCTACTTGCGCAAAATTGAGTTCAACTTTGCTTTGTTTCGGTATTTGATACAGTGGTTCAAGCAACGAGGTGGCATTTACATCAATGGTGCCTATAAATGAGAATTGCTGCTCTAGGCTGTCAGTTGGATGTGAGGGTTGTATTTGCAACACGAGTAAATCTTCAGTAGTAATTCGATTTAATGAGTAATGAGCTTGGGCTGGTAAGCTACTGGCTAAAAAAAAAAAAAAAATTGGCTAGGCCGGATTTGTTAAA